>JAKUOE010000169.1 GCA_022449845.1 Candidatus Thalassarchaeum sp. | reverse complement strand
TCAAGTTGGTCATGACAAAGTTTCGATGATGTGCATTTTCCGTCAGTCCGATTAGAGCCTCTTCCACACCTTCAGTGTACAGTTTCCACCTGATTTTGTATGCTGCTCCCGTCTCAGTGCCCACGGCATCCAGCTCGATTGTCACGGCTTCAGCCAGCCTTGTGTTTCCGAACAAATCGTAGTGTGTTAGTTCCGGGTCGGGTGTAATCTATGCATTGCGTTCCTGGCTATTGTTGGCAACATCTCCCCATCCGAAGGTATCCGTCCCTGTCGCAATGACGCTTTCATAGTAAATCAGCGAACTGTGTACTGTGTAGGGGCCTTCTTGGTCGGGTGGCCAGTGTTCGGTGATGGTGTATTCATCCGCCTCACCCGTTGTGAAATCACCCGTGAAAATTTCGTGCGCAAAGTCAGGATCAACCCGGGTGATTGTAATCTCGTACTCGTAGGTCATGTAGGTGGTCAAATTCTCGAATTCGATCTCAATTTCGACGCGACTCTGGTCGACCTGTTTCTGAGTTGTGATTTTCACCTTCTCCGATGTTTCATCGCCCCCTCGTCCGTTTGAATCGGCCGCCGCAGTCCAAGGCACAGCCAACATGAGTACAATCATACACAGCGAAACATAACCTCGCCGTCGGCTCATCATGTAGGTAGATGTGTCCTGCTTCTATTTCATAGAAGCGCCAATACGGGCATCAAAGAATCTGAATGATGCGGGTTTCAGCATCGACGGAATCATTGCTCAGAGTGATGGCGTCTTCAATCATCTCACGATGTTCCATCGAGAGTTCACCCCGATGGTAAGCGGTGAGCCAGGGTTCTCCAGCGACCATTAGAGAGCCGATATGGGCGTCCAGAACGAATCCAACACCGTGATCGATTTCATCACCCAAATTGAGGCGTCCACCTCCGAGTTCTAGCACGACGCGCCCCAAAGTCATCGCATCAATGTCGCCAATCCATCCAGGTCGATCAACGACGAATTCTGTTGTGTTCAATGTATCATCGAGTAGGCCGAGGGCGTCGAGCAAATTGCGCTCATTTTCAAATGCCGATTCATCGACACCCTGTGCTCTACACATCTCTTCGAATTTTTTCATCGCTGTTCCATCAATCAATGAATCGTGAATGCGAAATGCTCCTTCATCGCGGGTCTCGCATAAACCGGTTGCGTGCAGCAGAATCCCACCTTGAATGCACACCAACTCCTCCAAATCTGCAGGCCCCGCTCCACGCAGGGTTTCGACCGATTCCAGAACCTCAAGTGCATTGCCGGCTGCAAAACCCAATGGTGTATCCATCTCGGTCAGCGTGACACTTGTGGCGATACCTAGGCCCGCGCCGGTGGATACAATCGATTCTGCCAGCGTCCGTGCCTCATCGACATTGGTCATGAACGCCGCTCGGCCAACCTTGATGTCCATCACCAAGGCAGCCAGTCCCTCAGCCGCCTTCTTTGACAGAATCGAACCTGTGATGAGGGGTACGGAAGCGATGAGTCCGGTGACATCTCGAATGGCATACATTCGCTTGTCGGCGGGGGCAATTTCACCGGTCTGTCCACCAATCATGCACCCAATCTCGTGAACCATTGCCTGAGCCTTTTCTGCCGAAATCGAAACATCGTATCCTTGGAGCGCTTCGAGTTTGTCGAGGGTCCCACCCGTATGTGCCAGTCCGCGGCCAGCAATCATCGGACACTTCAGGCCACATGCAGCGAGTGCAGGTGCGAGTCCCAGACTGACCTTGTCACCGATGCCTCCAGTGCTGTGTTTGTCGACCACCAGGTGTTTCCATTCATCGGGCCACTCCAGTACTGTTCCTGAGTGTAGCATGGCGTGCGTCAATTCGACCGTTTGTTCCACAGAAAGTCCGTTTTCGAATACCGTTCTCATCCATTCCTCGACTTCAGCATCACTGAGGCTGCCGTCGACGACGCCATTCACGAATGTCTGAATCTCAGTCATCCTCGATCAGTCCGATTTCAATGAGACGTTGTCGGAGGTATTCGCCGGCACTGATGCTGGGGAAGAGAGATTCGCCCCCCGTGCGCGCGATGAACTCGGGCCGCGGCGTCAAATCCACATCATCCCGTGGGTGCGTGAACATGGGCATCGAGTAGCGATCGCTGGTCGCATCGGGTGGATTGATGACTCGATGTGTGACCGCCTTGAACAGGCCATTGGTGAGATTCTGAAGCATGTCACCTGAATCGACGATGATATGTTCATGATTCCCCTGAACAGCAATCCATTCACCATCGTGGTCCATTACCTCTAGTCCATCTGCGCTGGCTCCGACGAGCAAGGTGATGAAGTTGATATCCTCATGCTGCGCGCTTCGAACAGCACCTTCGGGCACATCATCTCCGAGTGCAGGATAATGCAGGATTCGGAGGATTGTATTCCCATCCACGGCCATGTCAGGTAGCCAATCGGGCCCCTTGCCTAGATATTGTGAACAGACCTCCAAAAGTTTGCGACTGAGACTTTCCATCTGGATGTACAGACCATCGATGGCCGGACCAAATGGCGGGCAATCTTCGGTGGGCCAGATATTCGTTGCATATTCCTCCTTCAGAGGGTGCCCATCGGCGAGGGTGCGACCCGTCTGCCAGAATTCCTTGAGATCAGGTGCGGGGTTATCCTTGGCGTGCTCAACACCGAATGGGACGTATCCTCGTTGGTTACTGCCTTGGTTCCAACGCATCTTGGTCTCGTCATCCATGTTGAAGAACGTCTCACTGACGTTGTAGGCCCGGTCGATATCCTCGAGCGGGATTCCATGTCCAGTGAGTGCGAAGAAGCCGATATCCTCGAGTGCTTCTCCCATTTTCTGCACGAAGGCTTCGCGACTGCCTGCGTCGCCATCAGTGTATTCGCGAAGGTCGAGTGTGGGGATTGAATCACGTGCCATCGAGGTTTAGCACAACTCGGGTGCCCATCAATCCTTCGTGTTCTTATTGTTCAGAATCGTATTTTTCACGCAGTTGCTCAACCGTCCACCCTGAATCGAGTGCTTCCTGCACCTGTTGGGGTG
>JAKUOE010000168.1 GCA_022449845.1 Candidatus Thalassarchaeum sp. | reverse complement strand
CCAATCCTTGCAGGAATGGAACAGAAGATGGCCTCAGCACCTCTTCGCATGAAGGCGCCACGCTAGTGCAGGGGTATCTTATTTCCTGAAACACCGAGCGGCCTTCATGGCGGAACTTGAGGGCGTGGAATGGGCCGTCATCCCAGCAGCTGGACTGGGGACCAGAATGGCTGAAAACGCCGTACTGGGCTGCAAAGAACTGATTGAGATCGGTGGTTTGACGATGCTGGAGAGAACCATCCAAGAGGTCGAAGAGGCGGGAATTCAACAAATTGTTGTCGTTTCATCGCCGAATAAGCCTGCTATCGATGCTGCATTGGAAGGAAGAGGTGTAGAAATCGTGCATCAAATACAACCGGATGGATTGGTCGATGCCGTCAGATGTGCCCAAACACTGACTGGAAATTCCGCCTGTCTGGTGGCGCTTCCTGACGTTCTGTTCTCCGAAGCCAATCCCTCAATGATTCTATGCAACGATTTTGACGGTTCGACGCGCCTCGCTGTGGTTGAATCTGCTGCACCATGGGCAGATCACTTGCGTGATACAGGACGGGTGATTCAGTCCGAGAATGACCTGATTCTAGCACTCTCGGATAAACACCCTGAACGAGCGTTTCCTCTAGGTGAGATACGCATCACAGGCCGAGCCATCTGGACACAAGCCTTCTGGGAGGTTGCTGAAGACAACGAAGTCGAGGCATTGCGCAAACTGGCGGAACAACGGATTTTGTATGCATCTCATGTAAAAACGCCATATATCGATGTGGGCCTAACTGTAGGATACGAATATGCTCAAACGATTTTCAATCGATGAGAATCCGACCTCCAACCTCAGGAATCACATACGACTGCTCAGGAGCACGTTCTTGGATTTCATCAACAAAAATCTGTGGATTCACCGTATTGCCTGGGTCCATTCCATAGTGCATTGGAACAATCAATCTAGGGTTCAGGGCGAGGGCTAAATCCACCGCTTCATCGTGCCGGAGGTTGTCATTCCCATTGATGCAGGCGAAAACCAAGTCATAGGAATTCGAAGCTTGTCGAAAAGCATCATGCCAACCTGGATAGGGGCGACTGTCACCCATGTGCAAGACGATTGAGCCATCATATTTCATCACGTAACCGAGGTACCAAGCCCCATCAGGGGTGATGTCTAATTCCTCATGCGCTGCCGGGATGGCATGGATCTCAATGTCATCAATTTGAATTGAATCTGAACCCATCATTGGGATGAGGCGATGCGCAGAAATCCCCCAACCCGTCAGCAAATCAATCGAACGATTGGGGATGACGAAACGTAGGTTCGGAAAATGGGCCGCCAAACGAGGAATCGAGACCGGGCAAATGTGATCATCATGCCAGTGCGTACAGAGGACGAGGTCGGGCTCGGGATGTTGTTCAGGCTCAAGAGGGAATTCGCCCAGTAGTTTGCCCCATCGATCTCCTGCGAAGAGGTCGCGCCACCAAGGGTCGATGAGGACTAGGGGGCCGTTCTGGAAGCGAACCATCCAAGACGCTTGAGTGAGCCACCAAGTAGCGATTCTGGAGTCTATGGGCGACTCCATCTCGGTTCTCAGCGAATCCCCTCGATTGACCGGTTGTGTTCGTGATTCGGGGACATCCCAGTCGCTCATACAACTCCCAAGAACTGCGAGAACTTCAGGTTCACCCTCGCGTGGGCACGTCCGCTTGAGGCGAAGCCTCAAGATGGCCACCACACGTCGCTCGGACGATGTCTCGCCAGACACGGCGCACTGCGTTGTTCGTGCTCATCTTCCTAATCATCGCAGGTTTGCCCGGCGAAATTGAGTACACCGAAGTTCAGATTGAGGAGCCCCCGGCTTGGCCTGAAGGCAGTGTCGCCTACGATAACATGGTCTCGATGACACAGTTTGGATATCGACGAATCGATACTTCAGCGAACGAGAATGCACGCAATTGGATCGCCAGTGAACTGGAGTCCATGGGATACGATGTCGAGCGGCAACCGTTCACGACGCAGATGTGTGAAAATTGCGAGAACATCGTCGTCACAATCAACGGGACATTGGAAGATGACTGGAGGGTGATTGGGGCGCATCACGATGCCATCTGCTACTCTCCGCCACCTTTGATTGGCACGACATATCCAACTTGTACCAGCAGTGGAGCCTACGATGACGGGACGGGGTCAGGAGCCCTACTAGAACTGGCACGAACCTTCTCACAATGGAATGGTACACCGATGCACACCTGGAAGTTGGCGTGGTGGGATTACGAAGAGTGGCAGGGCAGCAGTAGCCCAGAAAGTGGTGGCATGGGAAGCCTGCACTTCGTTGAAGAGCAGATTCCTGACCATGTCAATGTCACGTATGTCAATCTCGATATGTTCGCACTCAACTGGCCTGTGCCGACACCTTTGGCCAGTCAATTGTCAGGGTGTGATGAGGATTACTGGACACTGTACATGTTCACATCTCCAGTGGATGATTGGTCCTATTACGAAGACAGGGGGCTAGAAGTCACCGATGAGATGCAATCTGATGCAGAATGGTTCCAAGCCCATCTCAAAGAAATCAATGCGAATTTGTCCCATCCAGAGGAATGGGTTCGTGTCATCGACGATACGAAGGGGAATTCAGATCACTACAATTTCATCATGCACAACCACACTGCGACATGGATTCGAGGACAGCATCAGTACATACACGAGGAGGGGGATACCTGCGAGCAGACGCCAAAGCATGCACAGACCGATTCTGTGACCACAGTCAATATGATGGCTGGTGGGCGAAGCAATGTCGAAGCCGGACTTCAAACAGGACTGGATGTCGTGGCAACGATGGTATGGTGGGATTGGGAACCCGAGTCCGAGGAGGATAAGGACGATTTTAGTGAATTTATAGGCGGATTGGGTTTCTTTTCAGCCCTTTTTCTGACGGCTGTAATGTTTGCTATTCCCATTCTAATCCTTGTAGTTGCGTTGACATTATTTATACGAAATCCAAGCAGATTCAAACGTCGTGTTCTGAGAAATTTGTTTGATTGGGCATTTCAGAGATAGG
>JAKUOE010000167.1 GCA_022449845.1 Candidatus Thalassarchaeum sp. | reverse complement strand
TCCGCGATCCTCACTCCAAGTAGGTTATTCTCCACCAAAGTTGAGAATCAATCCTTCCTTTGTGGTCGCGAGATAGTGTTCGCAGCAATTCCCACCTTCTTCGTTGCCGAAGACCGCCCAATCAAACTCAGTGGTCTGGTTGATGCCGAGATCGGTGGTTGTGAAATTGCGTGGGTCTTCATGTGGTTATGAATCGATCAGCGAGAAGGAATCGAAAATGGGCGCGCGAATAGACTCTGCCGGCTTCTCATCTCCACCCATACATCCAGCCAGCAATTGACTGACGACGATGAGCGCGATGACGGCTGTGCGGCCCGGACGCTTCATGCTCATGCGTGCGCGCGCGTGTATTTCTCCCCTTCGCGGCAATGGGTTTGTCTTATGTGGCCGGTGTGACTGGATGGAGCGATGGGCACACGTCGACTCCCGGTCCTGCTCTGTTCGCTGTTCCTCCTCAGCATGGCTCCATTGATGCCTGTTAGCGCAGATGAAGCGCCAGCATGGCCAGATCACGTGGTCATCTCAGAAATTCTCGTCTCCCCAAACGGCATGAAGAACAATGAGACATGTACCAACTGTTACAATGCAACTGATTGGAACGGAGATGGAGATTATGGAAAGTATTCTGATCAATTCATCGAACTCTGGAATCCGACTGATCAAGTGGTCAACATTTCCAATTGGGTGTTAGACGATACCGCAAACGGCGGCAGCCCGCCCTGTTCCATCGGTTGGAATACTGAATTGGCTGCTGGGGCTCGAATGGCCTTCTTCCGAGACAATACAGACATTGAGTTGGATTACTATGACGGCGACTCCGTCAATCTACAGGATGACCAAGGTTCTCTCGTCCACTCGATGTCGTATCCGCCTGAAGATTCGTGGTATGGAGTCCCATACACATTGCTTGAGGATGGAACCTACTGGAAGGATTTTGACGGCCCATCACCTGGGGCAAATGAGCAAGCAAATTGGACCGGCCCCAATGCAGGTGGGACTTGTTTTACTCTCTCAGATACACAACTGTCCGAGGTCTACATCTTGACGGGACGCATCGTCACGATGACGGGGGAAGCCGCAGTCTTCGATGGCGGCGTACTGATTGACGATGGTAAAATCGAATCTGTCTGGGCTGGCTCCACCATCCCTTCAGCACATACTGGAATCGATGTCATCGAGACCGATGGCACCATCTATCCGGGCTTGATTGATCTGCACAACCATATGCACTACAATCACATCCCACTCTGGGATTTCACCGTCCATCTTTCCGACTCTCAAAAATCGGAGGAAGGTGGTTACACCAATCGCTACCAATGGGGGAATAATTGGGATTACGGCCCCAGTATCACATGGATGAAGACCAACGTTCAGTCGAGCAGTCGCTGGGATATGACCTCTCAACAAATGAAGTTCGCAGAAGTTCAATCGGTGGCTGGTGGTGTGACCGCTGTTCAGGGTTCACCGAGCAGTGGAACCGATGCGTGGGACAGCATGCTTTCCCGCAACGTCGAGTTGTACAACTTTGGTCAAGATGGTATGAGTACTTGTGCTGTTTGTGGGGCGGCAGATGACGACTATTCCGGTAGCCACCTCATCTCACAAAACGAATCCGGTTCACTGAATGCATGGTTTGTCCATCTCGCTGAAGGCGTGGACTCCTCAAGCAAAGCAGAGTTCGATTCCCTATACGAAACGGGTCTCATCATGGATGAGACCCTCGTCATTCACGGCACCGCCCTCGATGAGAGTCAATTCGAAAAGATGGCAGAAAAAGGGGCGGGCTTAGTCTGGTCTCCGATTTCCAATCTCTTGTTGTATGGCGATACCACCGATGTTGTTGCAGCTGACAATGCGGGTGTCACAATTTCATTGGCGCCCGACTGGGGGCCCAGTGGTTCGAAATCCAATCTACATGAACTGAAAACAGCGGATTTGTGGAACCGCGACATACTCGGTGGACATTTCAGCGATTATGAATTGGCTCAAATGGTCACCAGCAACGCTGCTGAGATTAGCAATTGGCAGGAATTCGTGGGCCAAATCCAAGTTGGGATGTACGCCGATTTGGTGGTTCTGGACACATTCCATGAGAATCCGTACCGCAATCTCATCGAGGCCATCGATCGCGATGTCCGCTTGACCATCGTTCAGGGCAAGGCGGTGTTCGGTGACGTCGATTTGATGACGAGCCTCCAAGGTGAGGATTGGGAATACATCAATGGCAGCGGATTCTCAAAAGCTGTCGATGTGACCTCAATCTCTGTAGAGGATGGCTCCCAAACTTGGGAGAGTATTGAATCTGGATTGGCCATGGCCATGCGCAACGAAGTCAGCGACATCCGCGAACACTGGAGCGAAGTCTCAGACTTGAACACCGATGAAGAAGTTCAGGATTATCTCGATGAGAAGTTTGATGGCGACTACAACGATGGTGTGTCCCATCTGAAGAACCTCACACTGGATCCGGTTTTCACGATGAATGATGACCGCTACTTCGATGTCATCAATCGTTCAACACATGCAAATTTCCACGTGGACATGTCCAAACTCTACGATTACTACGACGTGACCTACGATTCGGAATCCAATCGCCCATACGTTGAGGATTCCAACTACACGGCCGCACCTGTCGTCTGTCCAACTGACATTTGCTGGGACGGTTCAAGCAGAGACCCTGTGGACTGTTCTTGCCCAGATGAACCAGAACCCGAGACTGAACCCTCGGTGAACCTCAAGGTCACACCTGGCGATTACATGATTTTGGGCGAACTTGCTGCCACTGAGCCAACGATGCTCTGGACTCTGAAAGCAACAGCCAACCAACTCATCATTTCACAAGACGGTGTGGAAAATATGAGACTCACGATTGATTCTGAGCCCAATCGATACACGACCACAGAGGGCGAGTCCCGAACCATTGCACTCCATTCCTACGATGCACAAAACAAGACCTACACGGGGACATTCTGGACCGATGAGGTCCTCACGCTCAAGTCAACAGATCAAATCGATTCGGGGGAGGACGGTGCCGAACAGAACTCGGCCGCGGCTTCACAGATGCTCTA
>JAKUOE010000166.1 GCA_022449845.1 Candidatus Thalassarchaeum sp. | reverse complement strand
GAAACTGGTTAGGTGTTGCTTTGGATGAATCACGTGTGCAAGACATGAATCTACTGAATCAGTGGATTGGTGGTGCACTCAAACGTGGTGCGATAGCAGTTCTAACGCATAGAAATGGCGATATGGACACTGTCGGTTCAGCCTGTGCTCTGGCCCAAATCATCGGATCACCGGCAAGGGCATGCGGAATCCATCTATCGTCTATGGCTAGGGCAATGGTGGACAGCACAGGTGCAGACTTCCATCTACTAGCCCCAAAATCCCCGTCATGGCCTCGAAATTTGGGCGGCATCATCATCGTCGATGCTGCAGGTCCTAACCAGCCTGGAATCGAGTTACCCGATGTGCCGAAATGTATCATCGATCATCATTCAGCCGGAGATTCGTTTGAATTATCAGACTCGGATCTTGAAATCAATTGGTCGACATGTTCCACTGCAGAAATCATCTATGCATGGGGTATGGAATATGCCAATTCACGCATTGATGATACATCACGCAGTCTCCTATTGGCTGGAATCATCACAGATACCGGTCGATTCAGACATGCTGACGCCAACGCCCTCACGACAGCCGGAAAACTAGCATCCGAAACTGATGTTGATTTCTCTTCATTCATAGAAGAAATGGAATCTGTTGAATTGAATAATTCACAACGTGTGGCGATTACGAAGGCCCTCACACGTGTCCAAACTCTAAACATCGGCCGTTGGTTCCTATCGCATACGAAAGCAGGAACAAATGAAGGAATCGTTGCCCGCTCACTCATTACTGCAGGTGCCGATATCGCATTGGTCAGCCGCCGATCAAAGGGAGAGACCCGATTAACCGCGCGCGCATCACGAGGTGCAACTCGTGGCGGTGTTCATCTGGGCACAATGATGCAACAGATGGTCAATCGAAGCGGTGGGGATGGAGGTGGCCATGCGGGTGCAGCCGGGTGGACAGGACCCATCGATGATACAGATGCAACCTCGGGATTCATTTCATTGTTAATGAGTAGTCATGGAGATGATTCCAGTGGATCCTAGACATATCGTATCGCGATTGCTATCCGGTCATGGGGTAGAAACGGTACCCACCGGTCCACACGAGGCGTTAATCGTCGTGGAGCAAGCTATTGGAGAGGGACACGTCCACCTTGTTGATCCACTACTTCCACTACTGAATAGTGTCGAACGTGAAATTATTCGATATCGGACTTCTCAACTGGAAAATAATGCCGCTGAATCTCAGGAATACCTCGCGAAGGCGTTGGCGATTAGCCGTTCCCAGGAACATCGCGACCACCTATTGGAGGCACGCATACGCATGGAATGGGGTGTGTTACGTGCGAGTCTGGGTGAATTCGAACAGGCAGGAGTTGATTTGAAATGGTCCATTGAACGATTTTCTGCGCTTTCTGCCGGCCATCGATGGCACGGTTTGGCATTGTTGAATATGGCTGCATGGCATCGAAATCGCGGTGAATCCGGCATGGCGCTAGCAATGTAAGGTGAAATTTCCAGGCACGGTCCACACCATGTGGAAATCATCTCATTGTCTAGGCGACTTGCTGCTGAAATTTGGATTGAAAAGGAACATTTTTTCAGTGCATTGCGAAATCTATGGGTGGCTCATCATGGCTACCGACAGTCCAATATGGAGGATGAAGCCATAGATGCCGGTTTGCATTGGATTGACATTGGTCTCACTGAAGTTTCTGAAAATGCACCAACAATGGAGACTGCAATCGCAGATGCTACACCCCGTTCAGCCGGAGAGCCAATGGCTAGAGTATGGATTCATCCGGACGACTTGGGGATGATGTATGACTGGTTGTCGACACGCATTGATGATGAGTCAGCACATGGTGTGTTGAATGATGCGACTCAAGTCCTCCAATCATGAGACGAAAACAATTCCAATTCTTCGACATCCCAAGCCAATGGTTGAGGCGGTGTGAGGCACCACCCAACCTCCGAGATGTTTGGGTCTTCTGATTCCCAGGAGATTGGCGCAGGTTCAACATCGATTTCAATCCAAACAACATCCCCACCACCATCGGCCAGATTGTGTGCAGTCATACGCGCCGTACCCAGTAATCCTGATTCCTCATACAGTTCTCGCAATGCCGCTATATCCGCAGTTTCTCCTTCCTCGACCCAGCCACCAGGCAACTCCCAACCTCGCTCATGGTGACGGACCATCAGCCAACACGCATCATCCGAATTGATGGAAGTTGGAGGCGATGAGGTTGGAGTGACCCATGCGACGACCCAATCTCTATCCATCGAACCCCTCATGGAATCTCTACATCATCGCCTGCATCTAATCCACTCTGAGCCATTTGCAGATAGGATTCTGCCCACATTTCACCCCGGGTCACCAAGCGCCGAGACATGAAGAAAGCAGCCGCGAATTCATTGTCATTTAATAGACGACTCAATTCAATTTCATCTAGATTGACAGTTTCAGTGTCCTGAATATCCTCAATCGTGACAGATTCGACTGAATCGAATCGGCTAGCCAATGCCTGCATCTTCGTAAGGAACTGCTCCCTAATCTCGATTGAGGGTTGCTTCCAAGGCATGCGTTCACCCGTCTCAATCTGCATCTCCATACGCTCTCGAAATGAATCTCTGACATCCAAATGAGGGCCATGAATCTGAGCTTGATCGTAGCATAACCATGCTTCATCAAATGAGCCACGACGTTCATGGGCACGTGCGAGATCCAACCACATCTCGAAATTTTGTGGCCGATTCG
>JAKUOE010000165.1 GCA_022449845.1 Candidatus Thalassarchaeum sp. | reverse complement strand
GCTAGAAGTAGCAGCCTCAACATTCTCTTTTGCGAACGGTTGATCAGTGGAATCCAGTAATTGCATTTCTCGAAATTCAAATTTCTTTCCTTCATCCGTAGAGTCTGCCAACTTTTCCTTGAAATCCTCTTCAAATTCGTGGGCCTGTTTCTCGAGCTCAGCAAATTCATTGAATTTCCCTAAAATCGTGGAAATTGTTCCGAGTAAGGGCCCAAGTCCAAGCCAACTAAGACCAAAGATGAATGGGAAAATTTTCCACCAGTTCGTTTCCCAAGAACCCCAAGGCAAAAGCCCCCAAGTGTGCGGCAAACAGTACAGCCATATGGTGGCCCATATCGCAGCAAAGGGAAGACCAAAGGTCGCCAAAGCAACGACTTCACCCCTTTGTTGGTCATTTACACGAGTGAAGTTATTGACGAACAAGGAGAACGCGCCCCAAATTCCAGGGGCTAGGGCGATTGAGACCAAGGCAACATAAGCTAGAGTCAACCAAACGCTTCCTTGGCAAGAGTAGTCGTCACCCCAGACACCACAACGGGTGCCTTCTTCCCACATGAAATCGAATAAATTGATGAAAATATAGCCACCAAACATAGAGGCTGTTGCTACAAAGGCTGGGATTTCAGAAGAACTCTCATCGACCCCATCTGGAGCCTCTTCTTCCGCCATGACCATCTGAGGTAAATTCACATCAAGTGCTTTACTCACACTCATTCATCATCGAATACTTCGACTTCCATGTATTTCTTGACGAAATCCGTGAGTTTGGAATTGAATCGTGTCGCGCGCACGATGTGGTTGTCAATCCAGTGGTAGTTTCCGCCTCGGGGCTTGCCAAACAGGCAAGAGTGCCACTTGAATCCGTGTTCTGCGAGCCATTTCTCTGTGACCGCTCGGTGTTCTTCGGTACGGCTGGTGAAGAAGCAAATCAGATGCCCTTCATCGTACCACTTGTTGATTTGATCCGCTACACCCTCAAACACTTCGGCTGTGGCCATGCGTTCGGGTTGTTCATTGGGAATATCTTCACAGATGGTTCCATCAATATCAATCAGCAAATTCTTGCAGCCTTCGGGCAATGTGGGTGAGACGGCAAGACCCCGCTCATCCACCTGTTCGACGAGGTCGACCATGAGGCGGGGCGACCAGAGACGCTTCATGAACTAGTCGCTTGGGCGAAGCGTTTCTCACCGGGCATGACAAGGGCAATCCAGACGATGCCAGAGAGCACTTGCAGGATGGCGAAGATTTGGATCCCTTCGCGCAGTGTCATGTCTGTGTATTCTAGAAGCAAACTCGCAGCCAGTGTGGAAAATCCGTTTAGGAGTGTCATCAGTAGGAAATCTGTGCTGAACACGCGGCCGCGCCAGGCATCCTCACTGCGCTCCTGTAAGAGCACCGTTGACAGCACCCAGTTGGCTCCACTCGCCGCATGTCCGAATGTGACGAGCGCGGCAATCCACGGAGACCATTCAAGCCATCCACTCGCCACATAGGCCAGCCCTCAAACGCTGACCAGCCAACCCAACCAGAACGGCCAGCGGCCACGATCAGTGAACGCGTAGCGTGCAAGAATCGGCCCCAATCCTGTACCCAGTCCTCTCGCAGCGAACAGAACTCCAATTCCTGCCGCGAGACTGCCCAGCCCCATCTCGTCACCAACAAGGACGAGCATGTAGACCAGCCCACCTCCGAACACGCTCCACAGCGCCTTGGCGGTGATGATTCTACGAACTGGGGGTGTGGTGAAGATGATTCGGAAACCCTCCGTAATCGTCCCAACGGTATTGGCCCAGAACCCACCAGGTTTCTCCACATAGGGTTCCTGTGGAATGTCAATCGTACTGTACATCAATGCGCCGAACAAGAATGCGATTGCATTGGTCACGAAGGCAACTTCAACACCATATGCTGCAACGACGAAACCGCCCAGGCTCGCACCAAGACAGAGAGCCGCGCTCCATGTACCACTGTTGAGAGCATTGGCCGTCAGCAACTCATTGTCCTCAGTGATGTTTGGAATCGATGCGTTTTCTGCCGGAATAAACACCGCGCCCAAAATCATCAGTACGCTGGAGACGACATAGACCAACCAGACCTCACTTGCCTCATCGACCAGCAATAACAGAAGAATCGCAACAGCTGACAGTAGATTGGACCAAATCATCAACCACTTGCGACTGAATCGATCGGCGAGCATGCCCGTGAAAACCTGAGGGAAAGCCAGCGAGAACATTCGGATGACAAAGAGAAGGCCAATTCCCAATTCTGAACCCGTCAAATCGTAGATGAGGACGAAGAACGCAACCGAACTGAACCACTCGCCCAGCATCGAAACCGAGAGACCAAACCACAGTCGACGATAGACTGGATTGCGTCGAAGAAGTTCGAGAAACCCGACCTCTCTCTCCATTTCCATGGGTCATGGCGAACCTCGCCAATCTATGAGACCTCGCGCGCGCGTCGTGCGAATCGCTATGGATGTCAAGCGTTCGCGAGGAGACATGGCGAGAAACAAACTCATCTGGATTGACCTAGAGATGACCGGGCTAGACCACGAAGAAAATGTCATCATCGAAATCGCGACGTTGGTCACGGACAATGACTTGAACATCATCGCAGAAGGCCCCAATCTAACCATTTTCCAACCAGAAGAGGAGTTGGAGAAGATGGATGACTGGAACGTCACACATCACACTGCGAATGGCCTCATCGAGGCCGTTCGAGAGAGCGATATCAGTACTGCAACCGCTGAGATTCGCACACTCGAGTTCCTCCGCGAACATTGTGAGCCAGGCCAATCCCTCCTCTGCGGGAACACCATCGGACAAGATCGACGATTCCTGCGCGCACACATGCCCGATTTGGAAGCATTCTGTCACTATCGCAGTATCGACGTGACCAGTGTCAAGGAAATCTCGACACGTTGGTATCCCAACGAAAGGCAGTTCAACAAACCGACCGGCCATCGCGCACTGGACGACATCAAGGGCAGCATTCAGGAGTTGGCCCATTATCGTCAGACTGTATTCAAGCCGTGAGGTTGACCTTCGTCATCGACGAGGAGAACATTGACCCCGACTCCCGATCGATGGAATGCAATCAATTCCAATCCATGGATGGTGTCTCCAGTC
>JAKUOE010000164.1 GCA_022449845.1 Candidatus Thalassarchaeum sp. | reverse complement strand
CGCCTTGGCATCCGCTTCGGCGTCTCGAATCGTTCGCAATACATCGGCCCTTCCCATGGTATAACCTCTGACGGTCGAAGCGACTTAAGATGGGTTTATGATGATAACCATAAGGCATTGAGACGTAGTCTCAAGGAGATTGTGAGAAATCGACTTGAGGATTGAACCAAATAGGCGATTGATGGCGGTTGAAAACAATGGATACCGAACGCATCGGCACCGAAGATTGGGCCGAGCTCCAGCGCAACCTTGAGGCCAGCATTCCCGTCTATGATCGCATCAATCGATTCGCTACACTGGGGCAAGATAAGAGATGGCGTAAAATGGTGCGAAATCGATTGCCGCAGGAAGGAAGAATCCTCGAAGTGGGTTGTGGCCCAGGAACCTTTGCAGAAATGGTCCCAACTCGTGACCTCACTTGTCTAGACCCGATTCCAGCCATGCTCGCAGTCGCAGAGAAACGAGTGAATTCAAAGCGTGAGAATCCTGCAACATTTGTGGAGGGGACTGCGGAAGAGATGCCTTTCGACAACGAGAGTTTCGATGGCGTATGTTCACTTTTCTCATTCAGAGACTGGTATGACAAGCGAGCGGGTCTCGGCGAGGTGAAACGGGTGCTGAAACCCGGAGGGACTCTAGTCATCGTCGATCCAGCAAAGATGAATCGTGTTCACGGCTGGTTTGGTTATCTCTGGATGCGGATGTGGGTTGGCTCTTACGCGCGTTTCATCTGTAAGATGAAAGATCACCCTTGGAAATGGTTGACCAAAACGTACGTTCACTTTGGGACGACGAAGGATTATGTCCGCATGCTTGAGGAATGTGGATTTGAAGAAGTATCAGCGAAGGTGATATTCCCCGGTATGGCCACCATTTGGACTGCGAAAAAAACAAAGGGTGTCGAAAAAAATCAACACCATGCAACCACAGCCGAATGAAAATCAAGTAACGGCCGGATACGTCCCTCCACAACAAACGCTGACTGGTGAAGTCCCTCAACAAGTCATGATTGGGCAGCAACAACCACAGATGATGGGTGTCCACGGGCAACAAGTTCTCGTCATGGAGAAACCACCGAATGATGGATTGATTACGGCAGTTTACGTTCTATCTGCATGCTCACTAATCCTTTCACCACTGTTCTGTGGATTGCCCGCATTCATCTGTGCCATCATTGCGATAACCCAGAATCATCCGAAAGGGGTGCGGGCTCTCATCATTTCAATTGTATGTCCGATTATTGGAGTTGTAATTGCAATGCTATTATTCGGGGCTATGGCTGGATTATGATTACAGAATCCAAAACATTCGGCGACAGGTGACTGCTCGCCAAATGATGCCTTTTGTAAGTCGGTTGAAGAGTGCGTTCAGCATCCAGTTTGGCAACCGAAACATCAGATTCCCAAAGCGGAATGCCCGCTTGGAATTTCTCATCACTTTCCCCATCTGTTGATTCCAGCGACGCTCGTATTCCATCAGAGGGGTCCCCTCGCTGAGATGTTCAGCGATGACTTGGCCTGCGATTCGCCCACCAATCATGGCGATTGTGATGCCAGCGCCATTGGAGGGGAGAACCATACCAGCAGCATCACCGACGAGGAGATAATTGCCTTTCAAGAAATTACGTATCGAACCAGACATCGGAAGAGATCCTGCACCGCGAAAGGAAACCTCCCCTCCATAGTTTGAGATGAATTCATCTGCAAATTCATTGAGACTGCGACCTCGGGCGAATTTACGCTGGATTCCGAGACCAATGTTCGCACCACTGGATTTGGGAAACATCCAGGCATAACCACCCGGAGCCATTGAACCGAAATGTAACTCGACTGCGTCGCCAAAATCGCCATCCATCAATACAAATTTCACAGGTATTTTCAGAGATGATTCATCCCAGAAATCTCGTCTTAGGGGATCGTTGTGACCACCAGCACCAACAATGATTTTCGCCGAAAAAGTTGAGCCGTTGCGTAGAATGACAGTATTCTCCTCGACGCGATCAACATGGGAATCGACGAGATATTTTGCTCCATTCAATTTGGCCAACTCAACAAGGGCCTCATCATGAGCCACGCGATTGAGGACCAAGCCTTCAAAATCGAACTTGAGAGGTTTCCCTGAAGGTGGAACGAGATGCATCTTGGTCGAACGACGAGAGATTGCAGATTCTGGCGTCTGGAACAAATCGTCCATGTCGGGAACGGCGGGACAAAGACGGCGCATCTCATCATTGCTCGGCACCAATTCACCACACTGCAAGGGTGTGCCGATGGGGTCACGTCCATCGATGACCAAGACATCCGCACCATTTGAGGCGGCATATCGTGCCACTGTGCTGCCGGCAGGACCTCCACCAATGACAATGACATCATGATGGGTGGAGTCACTCATTGCGCGTCATCACCTGCCGCGTCATCGCTTCCAAGACGTCTCGGACCTCAGATTCGGGAAATTCGTACAGATGATTGAGAGCGCGTTCCAAATGATTGTGGATTAACATTCGGCAATATCCAAATGAATCACCCTGCTCCAACAAATCGGACAATTCATCCCAACGATCGTCGCGGAATTCCGCGAGAACGTCAGCCAGTACGCGCCGGGAATCACCATGCAAAAGTGTGAGTGCGTGAATAAGAGGAAGGGTCATCTTGCCCTCGTGTACATCGGTTCCTCGGGCTTTGCCCATTCGTTCATCTCCCGTCAAATCCAAGATATCATCGACCAGCTGGAAGGCGACACCCAATTCCATTCCAAATTCTCTAAGGATGAGTGCGTCTCGATCCGAGGCGCCAGCAATGATGGCCGCACATTCACACGCGGATGCGAAGGGGCCTGCGGTTTTTCCACGAACAATCTCTTAGTCATCCTCGGGTGTTGTTGAAAGATCCGAGATGTGATGAATCTGTTTCAGTGGACCCGCTGCAATCGCTGCACAAGTCTCAGCCATGATATGGACGATACGCTCGTCGTAACGCCCACCGATTCCAAAGCCCATGACGAAAAGGAAATCACCGCCAATAATCGCGTGATCCAAACCGTGCTTCTCATGTAGAGTCTGGACACCGCGTCGCAGTTTTGCGCCATCGTAGATGTCATCATGAACGAGGGTCGCAGTGTGAATCAATTCGGTCGCGACAGCGAAATCCATGACATCGCCCCTGTTATGTCCGCGTGCAAGGTCAAATGCCAGCA
>JAKUOE010000163.1 GCA_022449845.1 Candidatus Thalassarchaeum sp. | reverse complement strand
TTCACCCGGAGAGGTGAGTTCACAATTCCCACCAACATCAGCGTTCATGTCGACGACGACGGAACCAGGTTTGAAATTCGAGATTGCAGATGCAGGGACTGTGATGGGAGCTGGGCGACCGAAGATTCGAGCGGTTGTGACAATGACGTCTGCTTCTTGAGCAACTTCGCAAACCGTGGCGTTGACCTTCTGAATGAATTCGGGCGTCAATGGCTTCGCATAACCCGATTCGTCCTCAAAGTCATCCATGCCTTCAACTTCGATGAATCGACCGCCAACTGATTCAATTTGTGCAGCGGTAGATTTGCGAACATCGGATGCGTAAACAATTGCACCCAGACGCTTGGCTGTGGCAATCGCTTGCAAACCAGCAACACCACTGCCCATGATGACGAATTTTGCAGGTCTGACTGTGCCCGCTGATGTCGTCATCATCGGAATGCCCTTGGGGACCTGTGCAGCACCCATCAAGACGGCCTTGTAACCTGCGAGATTGTCCTGGCTGGAATTCACATCCATGGCTTGCGCGCGCGAGAGACGGCGAGGAATCATGTCCATGCTCATCAGAGTAATCTTGGCATCCATCGCTTGTCGGATGCGCTCAGGGTGTCGGAAAGGATCAGCGACACAGGCAACGATTTGCCCCTCAGAAAGTGACGAGAAGTCAGGAGCACCGATACAGACCAGTAGATTGGATTGCATCACCTGTTCCCGAGTGGCGATGGTCGCGCCTTTCGCTTCATATTCGGAATCGGCATGATGAGCCGAAAGCCCCGAACCGGATTCAACCAGTACTTCGAAGCCTTGTTTGGTCAACTTTGGAACTGAATTCGGGACGATGGCGACGCGGGTCTCATCTCCGCTTTCAACAAGAACTCCTAACTTCATTGCACTATCTCCCAATCGGCTCTGCAACCCCATAGGGGTTGTATGAACAAATCGACCCACAATCAGTTATTGAACCATGCGGCCCCAAAGGCAGGTCTGTGATTGTGAGAATCTCAAAACAACATGATTGCCCCAATCGAAAATACTGTCACGTCACATATCGCATGGGCGATGTAAGGAATCCAGATACTTCGGTATCGGATGTAAAGCCATGAGAAGACGGCGCCGCCAACGAAAAGTCCGGAACTGGCGAGAAGATTTGCCCACCAGGGGAAGCCGAAGAATGCCAAAGCAACCGTGTGATGCAGGACGAAAAACAAAGCTGACAATATGATGGCGGGGGTTCCTGTTCCAACGACAGTTTCTGATTTCACAACCAAGAACCATCGGAAGACGTATTCCTCAAGTAGCGAATTTACCAGAATCCAATATAGGACGGCACCGATGTAGAGACGGGCATCCAAGAGCCCGACGGGTTCAACTGCATTTCTCAGCAGATTGTCGTCAAGTCCCTTGCCCAGCAATAGCCATGCAGCCAACATAATGGCGCTCATTCCCAATCCCAACCCAATCGCCATCCCATAGCCACCGCGCTCTGGTTTAGACCACGAAAGAGTGCCGCCGTCAATCTTCAGATACCAATACAGAGGTAATGCAACCATCCAAATTTTTGACAAGATGTAGGCGATCTGAGAAAATAATCCACCTTCTGTCCCGAAGGAGATGAGGATTGAGGTGGTCGGAGCCAGTCCGACGAGAAGGAGTGCAATCAACGCACGACGTTTGTCATCCACGAAATCTCGTGTACCCTCCTCTCCTTCAAGGATTACCCTGCAAGGCAACCCCTATGGACATGAGTCTCTGCCCATTGCGCATAGAGGAGTGTTCATGAGTGAGGGCAATGGAATGAAAAAATCAATTCGTGTTGCTGTTACTGGAGCCGCTGGAAACATTGGATATGCACTGTTATGGCGAATCGCGAGTGGCGATTGTTTTGGAACAAATCAGCCAGTGACCCTCCAGTTATTGGAGATTCCACCCGGTATGCAACGATTAGACGGAGTCATCATGGAATTGAAGGATTCTGCATTCCCGCTGGTGGATGGTGTCGTCGGCACAGATGACCCCAATATTGCATTCAAGGGGGCAGACGCGATTTTTCTGGTTGGTTCACGACCCAGAACAAAAGACATGGATCGATCCGAGCTCGTGGCTGCAAATGGTCCGATTTTCGTTGGCCAAGGTAAGGCAATCGATGCGGTGGCCTCACCGAATGTGAAGGTCGTTACTGTGGGCAACCCTTGCAATACCAATGCGCTAATTGCCTGTGCAAACGCACCGAGTATTCCCTCCCGACAATTTACCGCCATGACCCGCCTCGACCAGAATCGAGCAGTGGGGCAGATGGCTGAGCGTGCAAGATTACCTGCTTCAAAGATCCAAGATGTATTCATCTGGGGCAACCACGCGAACACGATGTACCCAGACCCACGTTTCGCGACTGTGGGTGGGGAAATCGCAACTGATGTATTCGACAAAGAATGGCTACAAGGCTCGTTCCTAGATACTGTAGCAACCCGAGGGAAGGCCATTATTGAAGCGAGAGGGGCATCCTCCGCGGCTTCCGCAGCCTCCGCTGCCACCGATCACATGCGTGACTGGTGGCAAGGTTCGAATGGACGTATTGTTTCAATGGCTCTTCCTTCTGAAGGTTGGTATGGGGTTCCTGAAGGGCTTGTGTTCAGTTTCCCATGTCGATGTGAAAATGGTGACATGGTTGTGGTGGACGACCTTCCTGTCAACGAATTTGCACAATCAAAAATCGATGAAAATGTCGCTGCACTATTGGAAGAGCGAGATGCGGTTAGCGAACTTTTGGGCAATTGAGGTGAAACATGTCTCGACCGCTCTATCTTGAGCACGATGGGAAAGTCTTGCTTGTGAATCTCGATGGGGTCGGCCCTCAGAAAACGGTCATGGGGCGAATCGGGGACATTTCGTTGAGGCTCCCCACAGAAGCGGAAGTTCAGGCGATGGGAATCGAATGGGCCGAGCGCCGTGTCAATCGCATCAAATTCGGCGAGGAATACCACGAAGTCGTACACGGATTTCCTGAGATTGAATGGCCTGAAAACTGGACATGGAAGGACAAACTCATCTCTGATGGTTGTGTACATCCTCTCGCACGTGAATGTGTCTATCGAAGCATGCATCGTGTGGTGTCCAAGGTCATCATCCAGAATGAGCGTGGCCAAGTGCTGATGGCGAAGGTGAAGCTTGGATTCTTCAAGGGACTGTGGACATTGCACG
>JAKUOE010000162.1 GCA_022449845.1 Candidatus Thalassarchaeum sp. | reverse complement strand
ATCTCACATCTGCTGAGTATCTCGATTTTGTCTGCCGAATCCGCGGCATCGATGACATTGACGCCAAGGTGGATTACTGGTTGGATTGGTTCGGTATCGAAGAGAAGCGAGAAACACTCTGTAAGGACCTCTCAAAGGGACAGCGCCAGAAGGTGATGCTGGCTGGGGCCTTCATTCACGAACCACGACTACTGTTTCTGGATGAACCATTCGTCAATTTGGATCCCATCTATCAACGCAAATGTCGTGAATTGCTGATGGAGCACATCGCAGAGGGCGGCACCATCTTCCTTTGCTCACACATTTTGGAGGTTGCTGAACGCATGTGCACTCGGGTTGCAGTCATTGATCAAGGGCGCGTTTTGGCCGCTGGAACCCTCGATGACCTTCGTCAAGATTCAAATGAAGATTTAGAGGACATTTTCATCCGTCTGGTTGGAGCTTCGGTTGAAGAGATTGAAGCCCGGGCTGATCTAGACGAGGAGGAGTGAACATGTACGTCGGCTTGCGAGAGCCGCCTACATTCGGAACCTCGTTCCGTTCCAATTTCTCAATGATGTTCAGGGAAGAGTGGCGTCAGAATGTCGATTTTGCCCGCAAGCGCCACATTCTCATGTTCCCTGTCATGTTGGCTCTCGTGACGATGATTATCACGGTGGGCCTGCGCTTCTTGACAGGTGATGCTGGCATTGACTCGGCCTACGATACGGTGAAGGCTGCCGAGGCTCAAGCGGAGAAGGCATTCACCTGGAACGAACTGAAGATTGGTCTTCACCTATCTCTGTTCATGGTCAGTCTCGGTATGGGTTCCTTTGCGTTCATTGGTCGGAACATGGTCAGCCAGCGTGGAAGCGGCAAATCCTATCTTCTCGCAGGCCCCGCTCTCTTGCCTCTAGAACTGCCACCAGTGTATCTCGCGTACTATTGCAAGGAGGTTGCCTTCTATCTCTGTTTGATTTTGACACCGGTGGTCAGTGGAATGGCCTTGGGTATCCTGTTCGGTATATTCACAGGCATTTCCGTCCCTCTTCTGTGGTCTTCCTTGCCGATTGTTCTCAGTTGCATGCTCGTGACGATGATGCAGGGTTTGGCCCTGTCCTTCTTTGCTAGCGCGATGTGGTCTCGATCCACATTGGGTGCGTGGCTCGTCCCCATCCTTTCCGTCGCCGCTGGCATAGTTGTGGCTGTTGACATCATCCCTCTCGAGAAGGCAATCATCGGTCTTCATGTTCAACTCAATCACAATCTGCTGTGGCTTCCAGTCGCCGCAATTTGTTCACTTGGAATCGCTGCAGTGGGGGCTCATCTCGTTCCGGATGATTTTGAGATTCGAGTCACTACTCGAACCGAACTCTTCGTTCCTGTCCATCGACAACTATTCTTCCTTGGAAACGGACAGATGAGGACGTTGGTCGCCAAGGAGATTGTCGACGTATGGCGTTCGGGGACGATGTTCAAGATGCTGGGCTCATACTGCGTTCCGTTGCTGTTCCTTCTAGCATTGGCCTGGATGGCTGATTTTGCCCGTTTCCCCATTCCATTCAATTTGTTATCCTATGCTCCATTCCTGGGATTCTTTGGGTTCAATTTCTATTCCTGGTTGAATGCCGTCGACAGTCCTGATTTTCTCAATGGTTTGCCGGTTCGAGTCCCTCAACTTCTGCGGGCGAAGATTCTGGTCTATTTCTTGATGACAACCTGGATCTCAATCCTGTTCCTCATTCTAATGGCATATCTGTTGAATCAGTGGGCGGGTTTGCTTCCTGCATTGTTGGTGATGATCGCCAATTCAGTGTACATCGTCGCCCTTAGTGGGCTTCTCATGGGTCTGCGGCCCAACAAGGCAATTTTCGATACCCAAATCATGGCGATTTTCTGGGTGGCCACCGTCATTCCGTTGGTCTCTCTTTTCCTCCTTTCATTCACTCAGGGGGACATGTCGTTGTACGCAAATCAATTCGACCAGATTCAGTCGGGTGGAATCGGAGCAGAATCCGTTGTCTATGACTCCTCTCAGGCTCAGGCATCCTTCGGTGGAATCATCGCCATCTCACTTGGTTTGCTCGTTCTTGGCGGCACATTCCTATTGATGCTGGAGCGCCGATGGGGTCGAGCCGCCTTTGAGAACTGAAATCCACCTTTTTTCGCAATAATCGCATTGTCTCGGCGAACCCAGAATATTCTACACTAGGGAGGGAACCTATGGTTCCCTGCGGAATCTTATAGTGTGCGGAGCAGCATCCGACAATCAAGGGCCGGAGGTATCGAGAATGGCGCAGAGAGGAGGAGGAGGTCGCCGGCGACGCCAGCGACGCCAGCAAGTTCAGTATGAAGAGCTCGACAAATACCCGGTTGCACCGCCTCATGCATTCGCCAGAATCGTTCGAGATTTACGTACCTTGAATATCGTTTACCAAGTGATTGAACCCCCTTTGACCAAGAAGGAAGAAGAGGTTCGTTCTGAGATTGAATCCATTTTTGTTCAAGCACTCACCGCAGATATCGATGAGATGGATGCCAACCCCGAACTCTATCTTCGTGCTGCGATGGATCAGATTATCAAATCATATCGATTGAAGGTCAACAAGAAATCCCGTTCAAAGATTTTCTACTATCTCAAGCGCGATCTCATCGGTTACGGTCGCATGGACGTTCTGATGAATGACGCCAACGTAGAGGACGTCAGTCTTGACGGAACCAACATCCCCATTTTCGCATATCATCGAAAGTTCGAATCAACCGAGACCACAATCGCTTGGCCCACCGATCAAGAAATGGAATCGTATGTGATTAAACTAGCACAGCGTTGTGGAAAGCACATCTCTGTGGCCGAACCTTTGCTAGACGCGACACTCATGGATGGTTCTCGAAGCGTCATGAATTTGGGTCGTGAAGTATCGACTCGCGGTTCGACCTTCTGTATCCGGCGATTCCGCGAAGATCCGTTCAGTCCCTGTGACATCGTCGCCTTCCGAACGATGACCAGTCTAATGGTCGCCTATCTTTGGATTGCATTCCAGAATGAAATTTCGATGCTGTTCGTCGGTGGTACGGCTTCAGGAAAGACAACGACACTGAACGCGATGTGCCTGTTCATTCCTTGGCAGATGAAGATTGTCAGTATCGAGTCGACCCGTGAGGTGAACATCCCTCAGCCCAACTGGATTCCTGGCCTAACACGGCAAGGATTCGGTGGCGAGTCCAGCGAAGGTGAAATCGGTGAGTTCGAGTTG
>JAKUOE010000161.1 GCA_022449845.1 Candidatus Thalassarchaeum sp. | reverse complement strand
GGGGGGCTGGATTGTCCTGCTCGAGTCGCTGGAATACCTCCCACGGGGAATCAATTTCAGCGCTCCATTTTCGTCCGTAATTCAGTTGATAGAGGACGCCCGCGCGAATCGCATCCTGTGTACGGCGCACCTTCTGTGCATGTTCAGCATCCGTCTCTGTGGATGGTTCTCTCGCGCGCGGGCGAGCGGGCGGGTTGCAAACGGGAACGCCGTTGGACAAAATTTGTTCAATTTCGGAAATCCAACTATCATCGTTGAACGAAGAGGTGATCTCGATTGTCGATTCCGTGTGATCGTGAATTATCCAGCGATCGGTGCGATAGAGAATCATCAAAGTGGAGTTTTCTTCGGGGTGATGTTGGAAGCGCAGAGGTTCGGTATGTTGCACCATATCGTATGTGAGCAAACCGGCAAGACCACCCGGTTGAAAACCGAAACCGTTGGCGATTGGAAGATGTGGTGACAGTTGACGCAATCCATCGGCGAGATCGGTACCGTGGATGACTTCGCGATGGACCCAACAATCCTCCCAATCCTCAACGTGAATTTGGATGGGAGTGAGTTTCGATTTGAGGTCAATCTCACCCCGAAGGGGTGAGTTTGTTGTGTAATGTTCGGCAACGGGTTGCTGGCGAACGATGTATCGGCGTGTCGGAGGACCCATCAGGAGACTGCGGCGAGAGATGTCGCTGTGTGGCCCTCCGGAATGAAGTAACAACTCGTCTGGAGCACCATATTGGCGGAACAAATCGTTCTGTCTTGCGAAGGCAAGAAGATCGAGGGTGATGCCTCTCCTTTCCTTCACTACACAGATGGTATTCATGGGATCACCTCAGCGTTGACCAGGCACCATCAAGGGCGGTCGAGAAGGACTGACTACAGATTTCGTACAGCGGACCCGGGGAATCATGACCAACATTCTGACCATCGATTTCATCGAGCCATGCAACGCCAATACCTGTGCCCACGACAATCACTTCTCTCGCGCGCCCGAGTAGCGTCTCCGTCAATCGAGCATGGCGGAATGGGATGCCTGCACCTTCGATTGCCGGCTCCAATATACTGAGTGTGATTGAATCGATGCCGCCGCCTTCAGGGACAGGAGCATATGCAACCCCATCTACATCGAGGAGGATTGGAGTACAACGATCACCGTCAACGATAGCGCCATCATGGACGAGTAATGCGATGTCTGCGCCAGCATTCTCTGCGGCGGTGCGTGCATCCGTATACGGAGCCCATGCCGCATGTTTGGTTCCTTGTGCCTCCCGAGAAAAACGCGGGGCTGCCTGAGAAATTGCGGATAATGGCGAGGGTGGATATTGGGTTTGACGTAGGGTCAGTTCAATTTGGCCCTCCCGAGTCAGTTTTACTTGGCACAAATCACCCTCACCAATCGGATTGGTGGAGGTGAGGCGTTCAATGAAATCTTCAGGCCACTCAATACAGAGTCTATCCGCGTGTGCGCGAAGGCGTTGGAGATGTTCATTCAACCACGCTACTCGAGTTCCATCCCAACGTAGTGTGGTGAAGACCGATGCGCCAACGGGCGTGTTATCGTCCATGAGACCCATGTCGCGCATGCTCTGCAGTGCTTCAAAGCACGCCCAACGCTCACAGCAGATCATCAAGGAATGATGTATCCACAGATTCCTTCTTCTGAGGCGCGTCAAGGAGGTCGTCAGCCAGTGACTCAAGGTCATCGACGGGAGCGGGTGAACGGGTTACTGGAGAAGGTGTATTTTCATGAATAGAGGTGGCGGCCGGCAGCAAGGTCTCCTCAAAGTCGCCCTGAGGTTCCATGGTCGTGGCATAGTTGTCGCCGCCCCAATCTTCCACCTGAAGTTCCCAGTTCGGTGTAGCGTGCTCTAGCGGGTCAAAGCGAGACTTGCGAAGGCGTCCGATGATAATCATCGAAAGGAGGATAATCATGAGAGTTAGGACGGCCATCAGAGCCATTTCCATCGGGTTGAGCTCGTTCCACCATTCACCCTCGCCCTCCGAATCGATATTCTCGTCAGAATTGACTTGGCTGGGGTCCCAAGCATCAACGGTTACCGGTGCGACACCAAAGCGATTCACTTCACCATCGGTGGCGACCACAGAGACGTACCAAGTTGCATTGACGTCGAGTGGGGGATCGAAGTCCGCAGCGTTGATGGTCATGCGGGTTCCCTGAACCATTTCGAGTTGGTGTTCTGCATAACGAACATCTTCGTAAACTTCAGAACTCATGTGAACAATGTAACCTCTCACCTGTGCATCTGTAGATTCGTCCCATGATACAGCGATTCCATCTCCGTCTTCATTCCAGGATGCTTGGACGCCTGAAATCTCAGGGAGGTGGAGGCCTGGATCTAGCAGGCTATCATCCACAGCAGATGCTTGGCCGACATTGAGATCAGTCAACCATGCGTTGTCAGATGTGTCCACTGGGACTACGGCGACCCAAATCATCACACCTGGGTCGATACCCATGCCGTTGGAGAGTGATGTGAGTTCAACTGAAATCATCTCTGTCGCTTGACGGCCACCGCCGGGACCGAAGCCACCTTGTCCAAAGAATCCGGTATCACCATCGCGATTGACTGTCATGGCTGATTCCCTAGCACCTACATCGGTGAAGGGGATGGTGTCGGCATAAATCTCGTAGTGGTCAAGATCGCTAGCCTCGCTGGTCGAGAAGGAGACCAACAAACCGTTGCCCGTATCACCGGGCCTGTCTTCAACATCGGGTTCTGCTAGTCGATCTGGAGCGATAACATCCCCTGAATTGTCAATTGGTGTGACCAGAGTCATGTGTTCTCCAAGGTTCGTCATGAAAGCGTTGCCTTTGATGTCGTGAATCGTCACAGTGACCCAAATGGGTTGATTGGGGATGATATCAGAGGCGGTCGCCTCCTCCAGTGAATTTCCACCATAAAGCGCCCTCTCTAGAATGACGTTCATGGGTCCATTCCATGACTGGCGCTGTTGTTGGATTACCAACAGGCCACAATCAGCAGGATTCTCTACGCATTCCATCCACTTGAATGCGACATTCTCAACCGGGTGTTCGCTGGCCCAAACCACATAGAAGGCGAAGTCGTCAACGGTTGATGGGGACCACTGGACATCGATGGCTGTACCATCATCTTCAGGATGATCCCAAGCCTGCAGATTCTCAACGCGTGGAGGTGGGTCGACACCCACAGTGTTCTGAACACTGAATGCTTGCACCCAGGTGACATTCC
>JAKUOE010000160.1 GCA_022449845.1 Candidatus Thalassarchaeum sp. | reverse complement strand
CGATCCTCATCTGGCACTACGTCGCATAGGTGCCTCGTTATCCGTGAATGTCTGTGGCATGCGGCCCTTCGCATAACCGATAGGTGGTTGCTTCTTCCACATAACTTTTTATCATCTGAAGATTTTGCAATGATCAAATCATCGCACTTGAGGGCGAGCATGGTCACGAATCCAACGGCGAAGATGACAACAACAGTGTGCTGCATATGTGTGTTCAAGATACTCTGGAATTGACGGACATATTCTGGATCCTTCTTACATGACTCAGGCAGTCTGAATGCATATTCAAGGAACCGAATTGTGGCTTGAGCTGTTTCAGAGTATACCATCAGAAGGATGGCGACCAACAACAACTCCCAGACTTCGCCAGAAATCAAACCACCCAACGTATCCGCCTCCCCTATCTGGGTCGGAAGTGGATTGAGACCCGGAGCATGGGGATCGGAAGCGCTGGATAATTGACTGACAACACCTTCGTAGGAGAGCAGGGCATAGAGTCCGAGGAAGATGAGCATGTACGCCATCGACCAGTTGACCATCCGCTTAGACAGGCCCCAGATGCCCATTAATCCAAAGAGAACTGGAGCTAGGAAGAACAAGACAACGAGGAGTTGGATGTAGACAGTTAACGGCCAGACCAAATGATTGGCGTGATTCATTGAATCATCTGCGTTCGCGAAGGGCAGATACAAATCGAAGTTGACAATCATTCCAAATGTCCAGGTGATGAAGAACATCCCTGCGAGGAAGAGAATCATGGCCCCCAGAAGAGCGAGTGTGATTTTGCGCCTTAGTGAAGGGGGCTGTAAATTCAAAGCGACCCAAGCACCCGCGATGGCCATTGTCAATAGAATGGGGACATAGAAGCGACCATCGCCTTCGTTGCCCTGTCCTGTCAACCACTCGGGTAGAGGTAATCCATCGAATCCACCGCCATCAGCAAAGCCAGCCTCAATCTGGACGAGGGTCAGCGTGTGATCCAGAGCCGGACACCAAGCGCCATTTGCGACGTAATCAGGATGACAGTGACCAAAAACTCGAGTCATGGTTAGGAACAGCCAGATGAGGGCGATGCTGGCTGCGAGTTGGAGGCCAACGACGCGCCACTCCTTACGCAAGGTTCGCAAATGTAGGGTGGTCAGACCTTCCTCTTGTTGTGCAACATCATCGGCCATACATTCACCTCCTCACACCTTCACCTGCAACAGGGCCTGACTCAATTCGACATCCGGCATCCAATCGATGACGCGGGCACCATAACCTGCAACCGCGGACAATCGATTCTGTCGTTCTAGCTTCATGACTTCGTACGACATTCTTGGGATACGGCTCACGAGGCGCTCGTAATCGATGCTGGATGGACTGAGAATGACAACTTCGTGACCACGACCGGCGAGGTCTCGAATCGCATGAGGGACTGTGCCATCGCCCTCAAGGCTTGAGATGATGAAGACGGGGCTACCCCGACTGAAGCGAGGTGCGAGGGAATTGGTCACAGCCTGTAGGGGCATGTCTCCCTTTGGAGCAACACCTGCAAGGCTGGATAGGACCTTGAAATACTGCTTGTCCCCGCCATCTGCGGGCAAGTAGGATAGGGTGTCATCATACACTGCAAGAGCCACTGAATCCCTTCGTTGAATGAAATAAGAGGCGAGGCTTGCAGCGGCGACGGTGCCCATTTCAAGAGGATTTTTCAACACGGTTCCGATGCGACTGATATCTCTAGAATCGAGAAGAATGAACACATCTGTGACCGCATCACGACACTTCTCGTTCACCATCATGATGCCTGTGCGAGCAAACGCCTTCCAATTGATAATCTTGAATGGGTCACCTGGAACATACTCGCGTAGTGAATAAAATTCGGAACCAGGACCCGGAGTGCGCAGTGTCATCGCACCTGTGTACATCTTCGGGGTTCTACTTCGAATCATTGCTTCTTCGATTTCTCGGACCTGTGGGAATACGATGAGACCGGAGCGGTGATCGATGTACATCTCTTGACTGAAGAGATTGAACGTGTTTCGATAACGCACAGAGACCGGTCCGAAGGAATAGTGGCCACGGAGTGGGCATCGTAACACATAACGGATTCGAGTGGTTTCCCCCGGACCCAAATTGACGCGCATGTAATTGAGGCCGCTGCGGAGTTTCATCTCATGTGGAACGTTATCGAAGACCTCGAGTTGCTGTGTCCGACGGAATGAACTGTTCGTGATGGCCAATTCAACATACAAATCATCCCCCTTGTACAGGTTGTCTGCAGATAGAGTTCGAACGACTTCAAGGTGTCCATGTCCAACGACCCACGAATTGATGGCGAGGAAAGCGATGAACATCAAACCGAGAATCATCAGTTGGAAGTTTGCGATCATCATCCCAATCAGAACGAGGGAGATGCCCGATGTCAGGAACAAAGCTGCCTTTCGTGTCCACATGTCATCTCACCTCCGCTTACTTGCGCCCCCACATCTTGACCCGTTTGACGACGGCGACAAGTTGTTCCAAACTGTAGTTCCGATCTTCAAAGACGAATTTGATGAGAACAGGGTCCCCAATCATCTTCTGCAATTCTCTGGCGGGTAGAGCATCAAACTCATCTCTCGTCAATGAATTGAGATTCCTCACCCTGGACAGTAAAACCTGCTTGACCTTGTTCGCACGGCCGTAGTAACCGTATCGTCTAGCATCACCAAATCCATAGTAGATGATGCTGAACACGTGTCGCCATGGTTCAGGATCTTGCTTCTTGATAATTACAGCCTCAAAGGCGACGAAAAGCGCCAGGAACAGGAACAGCATGGCCATCCAATCGTTGGTGAAGTAAACCAGAATGTAGTAAATCAGATTGTATGTATCTCCCATGGCATTGGTTTGTTGGTGTCGGCTTTCATCGAAAATCACCTGTTTGCCTGATGCTGATGTTCCATTATCAGCAGCCGTGTGCATCAACAACGACTCAGCAATGATGTCGAGAACCCATCGGCGATTGTCATTGTTCGGCATCACCTTGCCATTCAATTCACCATATGTTCCCGCATTGGTTTCTTCCCAATCGTAGATTGCATTCATGAGCGTTGAGCCATCGCTCACGAAGATTGCGCGCCCCATCGGTGCACCTGGATCCTCTGCACAATCTCTCTTCTCACAGACTTTGATTGCCATCGTGAATGGGCCTTGTTCATCACTTTCAATGCCACCCCCTTCAAATCCTACATCTCCTTGACCGTCATCGTTGGTGTCCAGATAGGAATCTTGGCTTG
>JAKUOE010000016.1 GCA_022449845.1 Candidatus Thalassarchaeum sp. | reverse complement strand
GCTTTGGCTGCTCTACGCAGTGCCAATTCACTGTCAGCACTCGTCGGTAACAGAATGCCACCCTCGGCGACAACCTTGGCCTCCAAAGCACCCCATGCACCGGCTTCAGCGACATCGGCCTTGTTGGCAGCAACACAGAGAGGGAATACGGCGCGCCGGAGGTGAGGTGCAAGTGATATGCGAACTGTATCGTCCCATTCCCACGGAACGCCAAGGTTCGTGTTCTCGGTCTTGAATGCAGCAATTGCGGTCATGACCATCGATTCTGAACCACCAATTCCTGATAATTGATCGGTGATGAACTCGACGAGTCCACGTTCTCCTTCAGCCTGTACCCGACGAACACCACGGTTCCATCCAGTTTCTAGAATCCCATGAATCCACATGGCCAATTCCTCGACCAGAAAGGTGTGCTCATCGAGTGGATTGCAAGAACCAGGGCCCATCGGATTGCCTTCGATATCTGTGCCCCCTGAAGCATCGACGACCTGAATCAACGCATCGCATTGAGCGAGATCACTCAGAAACTGGTTGCCTCGGCCCTTGCCTTCGTGTGCGCCGGGTACGAGACCTGCGACATCCACCAATGTGACTGGAACCGTTCGGCAGTGGCCAATACAAGTTCCAGTGCGTGGCTCACACAGACTACCCGCGCGCTCGTCATCTGATGAAACTGGTTCAAGTCGACCATCGGCCTCACGCTTTTCTCGAAGTGTCTTACAAGGGCAATTTTCCTCAGCTGGAAGGAAAGTGACTCCAACATTCGGGTCGATGGTGGTAAACGGATAGTTGGCGATCTCGACTGCACTCTCTGTCAGGGCTGCAAAGGTGGTCGATTTGCCCACGTTGGGCTTGCCAACCAACCCGATACGCATGATTACTCGTCCTCGTCACATGTATCGCAGATGACGTCAATCTCGGTGTCGGTACCTGCGCCTGCTGCAAGGAGTTGGCGAATCGTGGTCGAACCGGGTGTGAGGGCAATGCGGTTGGCTGATGGTGATGCAGGTTCATCGGTTCCCAGTGGAGTTCCACTGAATGAGCCACGAATCATGTTCAGCATCATCAGAATCGCACCGATGGTCACGGCATAGAAGGCGATTGAAGCCAGCGTATCCAAGGACGCGGTCGCACTCATGTCGATAAGATCAGCATCGATTCCATCGTTTGCCGCCGCCGCTGCATCGTAGGCTGAAGAGACCATGCTTGCACCCATGCTGAACAAGAAGGCGAGAGTTGCGCCGCCAGCGACCATCCATGTGGTCATGCGATTGGTTTCAGGTGAATGCAACGATCTGCCGGTTGCTTGAGGGAAGCAGGACATGACACCACCCCATGCAATCAAGCCCATTCCACCCCAGAGGAAGAGGGTCTCCATCGAGGTAGAGAGATGCTGAATCTCGTCCTGTGAATGGGCATCAGAACCCACAAACAAGTGACCGATTGCACTGCCGACAAGGAGGAACATGCCGAGCAAGACTGCGCTAGAAGCGGTACTCGATGATGCACGCCCCCAGTTTGAGCGAGCGGTCTGGAAGACGTTGCCGGCTGCTGCAAGAATCGGAATCATGCTGGCTGCATAGAATACTGTGAGCATTGCCGCATCGTTGAGTCCGACCTCAGTGGCTCCTTCAACACCAATTGGACTCACGGTCATGAAGGTCATGAGAACGGTGGCGCCGGCCAATGTGCGGCTCCACAAAGGTACCCCTGACTCATAGGGAACCACATACAATGCAACTGCGAGAGCGCTCGCCAACATCGGCAAGACAACAAAACTCTCACTGAGGGCCTCATCAACGCCGAGAACGAGATTGGCCACGCACATGAGGAGAGGCATGCTTAGACCGCCAACGATGAGCCATTGACTCGGCATAATCGTGTGATTTGTCCGATTGCCCAACGTCAACAGATGGTTGGCCAAGATGGCGACCATGACCATCACTGAGATTGTCGCGGCTGCGGTGCACAGATAGTCGCCCCACTTTCCACTCATGTGATCGCTAAGGAAGCCGAGGAACAATGCCATCGAGAAGGCGTATGATACGAGAACGGCATTTGTATCACTGGCCAATCCTGATCCTGAAAGACGTCCATTGATGTAGAGACCTGCACCGATGAGCAACATCAGAATACCACCGGTTGAAGACCCCAATGCAGCGGTCTGAACAGTGGCTGTAGTGGGTTCATATCCAATGCTGGATAGGCTGAGAATGGCGTCGGGTTCGTGGGCCATCCAAAGTCCAATGAAAGTGAATGTAGCACCAATACTGGTCCACAGCATACCGTGCATCATCCATGCGACGGTGCCTGAGCCCTCACGTCCCTCGAAGAGATCTGCTCCGGGACCCAGTGCTTTCTCCATGAAGAAATCAGTCATGTCGCGAATGAGTTCTTGGAACACTGGGACGCCGCGATTGACAAGAGCCCACACCAATAGGAATGCAGCCCAGAGAGTGAGAATATCAACGAGTAACATGCATCACACCTCCTAATCCTCTAGGGCCTCCCCCATGACGGTGGCAACCATCATTCCAAATCCAATCAAAATACCCACTAGGAAAATCCAGATGCCGCTGTTGGCCAATCCACCGAACAATGAGACAATGTCGCCAAGTGCAGGAATATCGGAGCCAGGGAAAAGAACTCCATGGAGGATTAGTAGAGCGAGAGCACCAATGATGCTAATCACCAAAAGAACCCGCGCCATTGGGGGTTCATCTTCTCCAAGCGTGACATCGGGTAGATTTGATTCTCCAGTCATTTCTGAACACTCACCAAGATTTGCCCTTTGGGCAAACCGGCCACCAGCAGGGCGCTCATAAGCGTTCGGCGAGTCAATGGACCCCCAGAGGGGGTCCGTACCTCATGGAGAGAGGAGCGCTTCGATTGAATCGAGGCGGCGGTCGAGACCACATCCGAGCGGCATCGGCAAGGATGTGTCAAGGGCAATCTCAGTGGCCCACTGTGTCTCACACTCACAAGAGAGGCCGTCAAATTCGAGCAAAGAACCCGAGACTGAATAGCGTTCAATCGCAGCCGCGACTTCTTTGTCACATTGACCACAGTTGTGGGCACCACGAATCGAGCCGGCTGCGGTGGGGTGGACGATGAGGCGGGTTTGGGCTTCACCGTCCGGATTGATGTCTGGATGAACATTACGAATCATCTGAACCAGAGACCACAGCCAAGGGGGTCGATACTCACGATGACGGAAGATTCGGTCAACAATGGTCCGCCTCTGAATGTTCATCGGATTAACACTGATCTCATCACTGTCTGGAACAATTTCTCGAATCCATTTCGTCATGTGATTGAGAGCATCACCTTCGGACATGAATGGGGGTTTGAACAACAGGTATGATTTGGCCCTCAAACCGTGTGACTGGATGGTATCTACAGCCTTCTTCCAAGTCTTGATTCGGAACCCTTTGTTGCAATGGAATTTGAGGACTTCATCATCGTAGGCTTCGAGGCCGATGGCGACGGTGCAACCGGGATGTTTCTCAGCAACCCAGGCGATCTTCTCTTCATCGCATAGATGAGCTTGTGCCTCAACGATGAGATGCTTGCCCATTGCAGCTGTTTCTGTGAGTACAGTTTCTTGCCAATCGACTGGGTTCTCCTCATCCTCGAAGAATGTGCCCGATGTGTAGACCTTGACCATGTCACAGCCCTCAAAATCGTTGAGTTGGTCTTTTGCAGCCAACCACTGCGCGTGCAGATTGAGACTGGTAACATCATCGCGGACATCGTTGAAGTATCCACAGAAGGTGCATCCTGATTTCCACCACCACTGGCACCCGCGCGTACGAAGAATGACGGTTGCGGCCGTACAGATTGTTCCATCGGGCAATCTCTCAGGAGTCGTGTACACAGTGGCGGGTTCATCAGCGTTCCAAGACTCGCGAATTCGGATAGATTCAATGGAATTCTCTGGGGCCTTCACCAGATGATGTAGCTTGACCGCCTTGCCTGGAAGGGCGAGCAAACCGGCGGTAACGTCCTCGGCCATGCCCCTACGGGGCATTACAACCAGTTTTCAATGCGTCGTCAGTCCACAGCGAGTGAATCAGTGCCGCTCACAGCAACACCACGATATGAGATGTGGACATGGACTTGAGCGGGGGTTGAACCCACGATATAGGTGTCATTTTCCATGATTGTCAACGATTCATGGGTCTCCCACAAGTCATCCCTGTCACCATCTTGCAAAATGAGGCACTCTTCGGTTCCCGTGATGGTGCAATCATAGACATTGTCTGCGGATTGCAACTTAATCACAACAAAACCCCAATTCAGATCTTCATACGCCTCATCCCAATCTATTGTCAGCAGAGTGTCATTCTTGCCTTCAGTCGGAGATTCATCTGCATCTGTTGCACGGAATACGTTCTCAGTTCCTGGATATTCTTCTTGCGCTTGATCGAATATTCTCTCTACACAACCGGAAAGCATCACCGAAACTAGCAGCAGGCAAATCAGTGTTGTAACACCTTTTCTCATGGCGTCAATAGAAAACTGAAGGGATATGAAACCTATCACAATTGTCCGGGTGTGCCGTTATAGGCCGAGGGTGCTTCGCGCAATACATGCAAGCACTCAAGGAGAAATTGCCATCACCTTACGTTGAGGGTTTATCCGAGGATGAGAGGAATGCCTGGAAAGGCTGGTATTTCTTCGATTGGGCAAACCAAGCCTACGCACTCACCGTGATGACGGTTATTGCACCGGCATTGATGGCCAGTTTGTACAACAAGGCCACTGGAACACAAACGGGTGACTCATTCTATGCAACCGTACTCACACTTTCGATGGTTTTCGTTGTACTCACTGCACCCGCGCTGGGTGTCATTGCAGATCGTATGCCCATCAAGAAAAAGTTGCTCAAATGGTACACCGTTGCAGGTATCGCATTTACTGCATTGATGGGAGCTGCACCTTACTTTGGGTCAGATGGGTACATTGTCCTCGCTGTGATGTTCACCATCGGTACAATCGGATTCACTGGTGGCAACGTCATCTACTACTCGTTCATGCCCTATCTGGGCACTAGGGAAGATCAGGACAAAGTGTCAACCTGGGGTTACATGTATGGGTTCATGGGTGGTTCCATGTTACTCATTTTCCATCTCATCATATTGTTGGGAGGGTTTTGGGATACGAACTTCACAATCGCAGTCGTCTTTGTGACCTCGGCATTGTGGTGGTGGGGATTCGGTGCATTGATGTTCAAATGGACGCCAGAACCGGAAATTCATTCTGATATGGAATGGAATGGTGTTCTAGACGCAACAAAAGTCGCCTACAGTCAGGTCATCAAAACAGCAATTGAGATTCGAAAATTCAAGGTTCTCGCCTTTTTCTTGCTAGCGTATCTTCTATTCTACGACGGTGTGAACACCATCGCTAGCATGGCCAGCGCATTTGGAGAATCGGTGTTGAGGCTCAATCCAAGTATGAACGTCATGCTACTGTTGACGGTCAACGTTGTCGCAATCCCAATGACATTTGTCTTTGGGAAATTGGCTGAAAAGAAAGGAACAAAATTTGCACTGATGTTGGCACTGCTCATCTATTGTGCTGTCGCAGTTGCTGCAGCCGGTTTCGCACCCCTCGAATTAGAGGGAGAAGAGGATGCTGAGCGATATGATTTCCAATTTGAATGGAATGAAGATACGGGTCTGTATGAGATGACGACGCTCTATGATCGAGGTTACGAGGGTTGGATTGCCGAAGATTCCGAAGGTGATGCTGTCTTCCGTGATGGGTTCCAAGAGCACTTCCCTGAAACCGATTATTCCGTAGAAGATGCTGGAGCTAGTACAATGGGGACCGGTTTGATGGTCTGTTTATTCATCTTGGTCGTGGTCGTTCTACTCGGTGGCGGTGTCAGGTGGTTACAAGAGAAAGAAATGGGATTGAAGGGGGTCTTTGCTGCATTCCTGCTTGTTGGCGTAGGCATCTTCGGTGCATCGTGCCTTGCAGATCAAGCCACAACAGATGAGGCAGATGTCAAGACGATTACCGAAGGCGATGCAATTGCACTCGTTGCTGCCTTTGAGGGTACAGACGACCATCGATTTTCCATCATTGTTGTTGGAGGAAATGTAAGTGGTTCTGAAGTTGGAGCCACGCACCCTACAATGGTCGACCAAGGTGGACCCGTTGATTGGTGGGCCTCAACTATGCGAAGTATGGTGTGGGCACCACTTGGAATCAGCGTCTCTTTGCAATGGATCATCCTCGGACTGTTTGTTGGTTGCGCAATGGGTTCGGCAGGCGCTCAAGCGCGTTCGATGTTCTCACAATTGACGCCGAAAACCAGAACATCCGAATTCTTCGGATTCTTCGGATTCCTCGGCAAATCTGCAGCCATGATTGGTACAGCGCTCTACGCAATTGCGAGCACGACTTTCGACAGTCGAGTCGCATTGTTGTCAATCACAGTTGTGATTCTAGCAGGAACATATCTCACCAGCAAGGTCGACATCGAAGAAGGCATCCGCGTAGCGCAAGAAGAGGATGCTCGGAACGAAGCACAAGGCATGGAGACGTGATGTGGTGGCAAAGAAATTGAGAGGATTCGCGGTCATTCAACCCGTTCTCTCAATTCTTGTCATGCCCATGGGTTTCGTGTTGTGGGGACTGGCCACGATTCCTGGAATCTATCTGTTCAGGGAAGTTGGTGATGCGACTGTAGAATGGGTAGAATGGCAACAATTGCTCGCATTGGGTGCAACCATTGGAATTGGAGCCCTGTGTTGGTGTATTTCCATCTTGTTCATGTTGGGTATTTTGGGTCGGTTGATACGACCAAGCCTTGAGGAAGCTCAGGCTCCTGTTGAAAGTTTGTTGACCATACGTTGGGCCTTTCTAGCATTGTTGCATCGACTTGCGCTGCCTTCTCTGAAATGGATGGTGCCGTCATTTGTTGCGAATATTTACTATCAGATGATGGGATGTAAAGTCGCCAAAGGTGCTCAAATCAATTCCCCCAGTGTGAATGATTGCTTCATGGTCGAAATTGGTGCAAAAACGGTCATCGGCGGTTCTGCTGTCATCAATGGGCATCTGTTTGAAAGAGATGGAATTCATCTTTCCAAGGTTCGTATCGGATCAAAGGTTGTCATCGGAACCATGGCCCAAATCAATCCAGGTTGTATTGTCGGAGATGGGGCGGTCATCGCAAGTAAAGCGGTATTGCCCAAATTTACCGAAGTGCCCCAAGGTGAGGTGTGGGGGGGCATTCCGGCGAAATGCATCCGCCGCGCAGACGGTTCAAAACCAGAATGAATGATGTTCACTCTTCTTCTTGAGAGGATTGTAGAATCTCATCAAGGCGATCCTTGAGAGCACGCTGCATGTGCGAGGATTTGCGCTCAGCCTCGACTGCGTTCTCAATCATATCATAGCGTTCCTTGATTGCCCGGTTGAGATCCTCAAAGATTTGCATATGTGCAACATACCAATCGTCTCGAGCTTTCATTTCAGCCACTGCAAGACGGAGGTCACCATCGAGTTCTTCAGCAATTTCGAAGACACGAGAAAGTCGCTCCTTCTCACGAGTGTACTTCTCTTCCATCTTCTCAAGTTCAGGCTCCAAGTGCTCGATGCGCTTGGAGGCCTTTGCGTGATCAAGTTCGAGGTCGCGGACACGGTTGTCCTTCTCAGAGAGAAGCTGTTCGAGTCCTTCCCTGTCAATCTCCTTGTCGATGACTTCCTTCTCAAGAACTTCAATCTCTGCCTTGAGACCGACAATTTCCTTCTCTTGCTGCTCGTATGCATCATAGAGTTTGACAAGACGCTCAGTTTCGTCACTGAGTCGGTCCTCCAACTGTCGCAAACGCACCTCAGGGGTGAGCGTTCCGGAATCGCCATCATCGTCGGACATCGTATCCCTCGGCCCGTCCCACCGCTCACCCTGTCTTATAACCCGCTCCCCAAACGGGATAGAAAGACAGGGAACACTACGTGTTCCCGAAATTAGCCATCAAGAGTTCATGGAAGCAATCGCTGCGGCGAGACAAGTTGTCACCGCTTTTGTTGCCGGAATGTGCAACTTCTCATCGGGTCCGTGGGCATTTCCACCCGGTCCAAGACTTCCGGTCACGAGGAAGTCTGCATTGGGGTACTTCTCCTGCATCATTGCAAGGAATGGTATGGTTCCACCTTCAAAGAAGACCTGCATTGGATTTCCAAATGTCGCAAGGCTCGCAGTATTGAGTGCCTCACGGAAGGTTGGGTCCATCGCTGGAGCGGAGAATCCGTTGGCTGCCGCATCGGGTGTGAACGACACATGCGCTCCATGTGGTGCATTCGATTCCAGAGCAGTGGTCATTGCTGCCTCTGCAACGTTGGCGTCAACTCCCGGAGGGATTCTCATACTGAGCTTCAACGATGTGTGGGTTCGCAAGACGTTTCCTGCATCTTTGAGTGCAGGCATTCCATCTGCACCGGTCACTGAGAGAGATGGGCGCCAATTACCTGAAAGTATGATTTCGGTCAATCCTGGAGTCTGTGGTTGGACACCTGCGAGAGCTGGAAGATCGGTCCAAACTTTGTCTCCGAGAACATCCGCAATTCCATCCGCCTCTCCTCGAAGGCCGTCAGAAATATTGATACTGAGTTCAGGCAACAGAACTTCACCAGTCGCTTCATCCTCGATTCGACTGATGATAGAACGTGCAATTCGGAATGAGGAGGGGATGATGCCGCCAGCCATTCCTGAATGAACGCCTTCTTGACTAACCCCGACCTTGAGTGTCCCTCCGACCAAACCTCTGAGACTCGTGGTCACCCACAGACGCTCATAATCGCCCGCACCTGAGTCCATGACCACCACAAGATCTGGGGTTCCAAGGATATCGGACAATTCATCTAGATAGGCGGGCAAGTCGAATGAACCCGATTCCTCACACGTCTCAATGAGAAAGGTGGCTTTCGGATGAACGATTCCATGCTGCTGTAAGGCCAAAATTGAGAGAATACTGAGATACCCGCCATAGCCATCATCGACGCTACCGCGTCCGTATAGCCAAGGATCTTCGCGAACAGGAAGCCATGGCCCCTTCCCCTCAGACCAGCCGGTGAATGGTGGCTGCTTGTCGAGATGACTGTAGAATAGGACTTCACCCTCCCCTGTACCCTCGATTGTAATCGTAAGAACTGGGGTTCGTCCTTCGAGACGGTGAACATTGCAAGACATTCCTTCCATCGGCAATGTGCCCAGCCAACCCAAGAAGAGATCGATGGTGTCGTCCAAGTATCCATTGGCGGCCCAATCATCATCAAACGCAGGAGATAGAGCGGGAATTTCGATGAATTCGGCAAGACTCGGCAGTGCGTGTGATTCCCATTGTTCCTCAACCCATGCCTGAATCGCGGCAAGGTCCATGTTCGTCATGGCTGGGGGAAGCCGGTTGACTGCAAAAGGACTGCTCTTATGCGGACTCATCTCTGGGCTGCAAACCCAAAGGTTCGCCTTCGGGTGCACACAATCGAATATCTCCCATCGAAAATGGACATTTTGCGCAAACATGAGCAGCATCACCAGACAAGCGTGGCGGTGGGGATTCATCCTCACCACAGAGTGCCAATTCCGCAAGTCTCTTGAGCAAAATGTCGAGATCTTCAATCGCCTTTGCAATCTCATCATCTGTCATGACAATCAGTCTGCCCGTTGTTGCAGAAAGAATGGCAGGAGGTAACACTCGACGGGCACCAGAAGGGGTGTTTTCTCGTGTACGCTCTTGTTCAGAAAGGGCCAAGGTGTACAATGCTAGTTGCATTCGGTATTGTTTGAGTAAATCGTCCTCTGATGGATGGCGGGAGTCGTCATCTGCTTCAAGCAACGGATGGTTCCACCCTGCGTGCAGATGTGCGGCTGCGGTTGTCTTCAAATCAATCGCCCGAATTGCCCCAGAACCATCTTCCAATTTCGTACAAAGAACAAGGTCTGCTATTCCGTTGCTACTGAATACAAAACGTTTGATTGAGGCCAATAATTGAGTTCCATGAGGTGTCCAAATTTCATCGGTCGATTCAACATCGAAATCATAGCGAAGGCTGAATGGCCATTCTGTTCTGAGGCCTTCCACAACTTCGCCGTTCCAAGGCTCACCTGATGTGAGAGTTCCAAGTGGACCCGCCCGAATGGCATCGGACATCTGCTTCATCAAATCTGTGACTGCATCGGCATCTGCTTCTGGTGGCATCAATTCTTTGAGTACAGAGGCAATGACATCGGAATCCCCAAGCCGATTCGGGCTGGGCTCAATCCATTGGGATGGTAAGGGTACGCTAGGATCGGTGAGTGAACCTGGATTTGCAAGCCCAACTTCTACCAGACGATGGAAGATTGACCCGATGACATTCGCCGGTGGCAAACCAATACTCGCCGCTGCGGTGTCATCGGGATGTTCAGACGACATATTGAGGCGAATTGCTTCAGGGGATAGGCCACCTCGGGTCGATAACCAATGACGACGTGGACATGAGGCAGCGGCATCAAGTTGATGAGGGGAAATTCGAAGATTTCGACTGCGTTCCGGTGCTTGTGATTCATGTGTCGGTTTGGTTTCTTCAAAGGCGATTCGGGCTGCCTCATCAATACGGGTCAACCGCACGAGGGGGCTGTACGTCGTGCTATCCTCTCCAAGCTCATTGACATGATGATAAACAGGGAAAGGAAGCGAAGGGGGTTCGATATAATGACGGCCATCTTCATCGGGTAGCCAACCCAACGCATTGAACCACATGTGTCCAAAAGTAGGCATGGGTAAGGAGCGTAATTTCATCGAAAGATGATTGCCATTCCATACTGAATCGTTTGGAGAACCAGCGATGATAAGAAGGTCCTTGACGCGGGTGCAGGCGACATAGAACAGGCGGCGTGCTTCGGCCTGAACCTGAGCTGATTGTAGTGTTCTAGCCAACGTCCAAACTCCGCTCTCAACGCTAGATTCAGTCAGCCATGGGCGTGGGTTCGAGGAGAAAATGCTGGGGGTTGCAATCACACGACTGCGAAGTTCGTGACTGATTGTCACTTGACCTTCATTGAAAAGGCCACCAACAATAACACAACGCTTCTGAAGGCCCTTGGCACCATGAATGGTCATTACCTGTACGGCGTCGGCCGTCGAAACACCGGCTGAAATGAGGTCGCGACCCGCAACATCAGATAGATTTGAGATGCGATCTGCAAGTAGAATCGGATCACCACCTACTTCACTAGATTGGGATTCAACCAAATCAAGGAATTGTTCAGCATCGCTGCGTTCAGATGAGCGTGGATGAGCCAGTAATAAATCACTGAAATCGAGTGTTGAATGTAACGCAGTGGAGACCGTACCATTGGAGGCGTGATGTTGCCAGCGCTCGACCAGTTCTCGATGTGGTCCCAAGGGCAACTGCTCTGCAAGCCGACCGATGAGATTCTCTCCAATCGATGCCCCTCCTAGGAAGGTCTGCATCTCCTCATCATTGAGTCCGACCAAACATGATCTGGCAACGGTTGCAGCCGCATGTCGACTTGAAGGGCGAGCCAGCCACTCTAGAAGTCCGAGTAATGGGCGGATGACGGGACGCAGAAGAAGGCCGCCCTCTTTATCGGCAACTGCAGGAATTCCGGCCGCCTCTAGACGATTCATCAAGTCCTCAAGATGTGAACGACTGGGTAGTAGAATGAGGATTTCCCCGGGATTCATGGGCTCCAAGGCGGGTTGCTCTTCCTCGCCAACTCGCGTCTGTTTACCATCTATTAGAGCACGGATTCGGGCAGCAATGAGTGCGTTTTCCATTTCGCTGGATGTGCCGAAACTGAAGGGGTCGAGGGTGGTTGTGAGGTCAGGGCTTGGGTGACCACTCCCTGGAATTCGGGCAGGGGCAAGCCACTCAACTTGGCCCTCAGCATTGGCGCGAGCGGGGAGAAGACTCTGTGGGCGTGCATACCAATCTCCAGGGAAAATGTCGTGTTCTGGAGAAAATACGTCCTCCCACCACTCGTTCATCCTGTTCAGCAAATTCCCTGCTGTTCGATAATTGACGACCAATTCGACATGCCCTTGTGATCGAGCAGCAGCATCAACGGATTTGGAACTGCCTTTTTCAACTTGGTCGAATCGAACCCATGCACCTTCAGCCCTGCTTCGGGATTCGGGTAAATCAGAAGCAGTTGAAAATCCACCATCAGCACCATATCGTGGATCCCGGGCAGCGTTTTTTCGTCGAAGTTCGGGCGCACGTGTGAGGGCTGGAATGCTATTGAACTCGTGCTCATTGATGAATCTCAGTGCACGACCAAAATCAACGAAGCCGGATACTTGCGCTTGACGGAAAGCATAGATGCTCTGTTTTCGATCCCCTACACAGCACACGGTCGGCTCCCAAGGTGTGTCTGGTGGAGAATGGCCGTCGGGCATAGAACGTTGGCCCCATAGACGTCCCAGCAAGCGCCATTGCTGCGCTGAATTGTCTTGAGCTTCATCGATGATAAACGCACGATAACGTGAACGGATATCACGCAATCGTGCATACCGAATCTGGAGGTCCTCCAATAATCGTGCAGTTTCTTTGACATCCAAGCCCGAGGTTTTGGGATCGCGCGCGAATCCTTCCATCAATGCTAGGGCCTTCAGGATGTGTGCATCACTCCACGAGTCATCAGGCAAGGCATCCAATGCTCGAACGACCTCAATGGGATAATGAGCACGCATTATACGGGGGCATCGAGCGAGGAAAAGATCGGCTGCGAGCGAGGAAACGTCATCGAATTCATGGACGCCCTCTCGAACCTTCAGTTCGTGAAGAATATCAAGTAGAGAACGGTGACAAAGAAGCATGTCTTGGAGATGGGTTGCCTCTTCTTCGATACCGAATGTCACTGCGTCCTCTGGAGATGCGTGAGGGAAGGGGGACTGGATGCGGTGTGGATGCAAATCAGCAGTGGCAGGGAGATGCGGAATTTGAAATGGGGTGTCATCGAGAATGAAGAGAGAACGAGCGAGGGGTCTGAATGAGCGCCCATCGGGACTATTCCACAGATTCGTAATTGCATCACCAAAATTCTTGGCGTCATTCTTTGCATTGGTATCTTTGACTCTCCCCCAAGTTGCGATTCCACGAGGCCATTCAGTTGAATTTGCTAGGTTTCCACGACTAAATGCACTCACCTTTGGTTTGTGATGAGAAGCTTTTGAACAAGTTGTCACACAGAGTGCATACAGCCACAACCAGCGTTCCCAACGGGTCGCTGGTGGGCCTGAATCAACGAGATCAACCAGTGTATGGAATCGCGTCTCACCCCTCAATGCATTTTCAATCTCGAGATCTTTCCCATGTGTTCGGACATGATTAATCCAATCGAGACATGCTCGGTGAATCTCATTTAGGAATGAATCAAAAGATGAATCGACGGGTTCCAATATGCCACTGATGAGGCGCCGGACATCCCTAGGTTCAATCCGTCCATCGGACTCAAGGCGACGGGCAACAGTGTCAACGAATACTCGATTGGACAGCAATGAAGAGAGTACAGTCTTCACCGTATTACGGCTACCCAATCTACGCGCGAGACGATCCCGGGCTTCAATCAATTGTGGCGCTCTTTCGCCTGAAACACCTGCGGCGACCGCATCGCCAGCGGACCGCAATCTCCAGAAGCCATCCAATGCGAGGGAGAGCAAAACGTGGCGATCTGCATCATTCACGACTTCCTTTGTCGGCCTCTCAGATAAATCGGCCTTCCACGGTGCGATGATGCGTGAGAGAAAAGAATCGATGGTGCCAATTGGGGCATCTTCAAGCATGGCTGTCAATTGATCGATGAGGCCATCGTGTGTGACACGTGAATCTCTACGATTACCTCCATCGTCTCGAGTGGGTCCTGAACGCAGGCGATTCAATTCTTTCCAAAGGCGGTGGCGCATTTCTTCTGCTGCCCTGTTTGTGAATGTTAGAACAACGACTTCGCTGGGCAACAGACCTTGCCATTGGGTCAAATCCTCACGCTCAGCCAAGCCGATTCGCAATGCCCCTGCGCCCAGTGGTTGAGGTCTTGGCCCAGCCGGAAGCAAGCGTGTTGCGCGTTGATCCACTGAAAGATAGTGTTCAATGGCTCGTCCGACAATACTCTGAGTCTTTCCAGTCCCTGCTCCAGCATCGAGTATTAGATGCATATCGATGGCGAGTGCAAGGCGTTGACCAATGTTCAATTCCATGTCGAGTCACCTCCAACGATGGGAGCCAAACCACAGGCTTCCTTCACTTTGCACCAAGTGCAAATCGATTCCTCAGGCGTAGCATGCACGCGTCCTGCGTCTGCACCATCTGCGACATCGAATGCAGTCGTCAACCGTTCACGCATCCACGCTCTGAATGGGTCACTTGAGGTGTCAGAGTCTTCGTCAGGAAGGCGATGGGTATCGTGTGTGAATGTCGTGATATCTCCGACGCCATTCTCTTCCAACGATTCCGAGAATGCAGGGCTGACCTCCAATTGATGACTGGTGTGCGAACCCACCTCTGAGATGCCGACACCGATGACGAGGTCACCGGGGTGCGCCAGTTCCCACGAACGCGCATATAGACCCAATTGCAATTCATCAAACAGCGCCTTCCGGTGTCGATAACCCATCTTGGATTGTTTGGGACCATCGACCGATTTGATGTCACGAATCAGAATGAGGCGCTTTGGTTTCCACTCAGACTCTACAGACCAGTCCAAGGGGGCGACCGTGTCATCTCCATCCCCTTCATCGGGAGAATGGAATATATCGACTCGATCGATGAAGCCTGAGAGATTCATGGTCCGTCCATCTGGATGTGAGATTTCCATTTCACCCAATGACCATTCAATCGCGATAGGGATGGAATTGTATAATTCCAACTCCGCCAACAAGAGATTCCCAAGTCGACCCGACGGGGACAAGGGCTTGGGGGAGGCAAGCCAGTCTAGCCAAGATTGGCGAGGCATCCCCACCAAATCATGGCGACGCTGGGAGGCCGTGGCGTCTTCTCTCTCCAGCCAAGGTGCACGATGGCCGACGTAATCCAAAATATGGACGAAGAGATCATTGACAGCGCAACCCATGTGAGCGAGAGATGTAGCCCCTTTTGAGGAGCGTTCAATCCCTTCAGGTAATGAGAATACAGTCTCAAACAAAGCACCCAGGGAACCATGAATCAAATCACCACGAATTCGTGCATCCAGATCCTCCGTTTGCTGCTCGATTCGCCCAGCATTCAGGCGTCGCTCAAGCCAACCTTGTCTCGGACAGGCCTGCCAGCGTTGCAAACGACTGGCGGACCAACGCGGTTGGACATGGGTGGCTCCACCGGTCAATCCGTGCCGCTGATCAAAGACTGGGAGTGAGGTGGAACTTGGAGCCAGAGGACGTGGGTCAGTCGCAAGAAGTTGGAAGCGACCCAATTTCCCGCCTAAAACCGGCCAAGATGCAGCATCACGAGGGGTGATTTCACCCGGAGCCCCAGACCCTGAGGGGATGATTTTGATATCCCCAACACCACAGAAACGGTTATGCAAAGCCATCGAAAGATAGTCGTCTCCAGATTGGACATGGGTGGGTTGTCTGCGAAGCCGATCCTGCATCAATGATGTATCCATTGGCAACGAAACTGCGTCTGGACGGAGGGGGGGTGCGATGGGTTCTCGGGAATCACGAAGTGAAAGACCGGCTCTTTGACGATTGTCGCGGCTGCTACGGCCGTATAGGTGAACCTCAGCACGAGCATGATTGTCCTCTCGAATCATCTCAATTCTCGATGGATTCCAGGTGAGATGATGTCCCCGAGTACGTTCACTTGAAGCGGTGGACCAATGTTCCAAGAAGGATGGATGGGGGACTGATTCAGGGGTATCAGCCCCTCCATGAAGCGCCAACCATTCAGCCATTGGAGCCGCGGGTTGACAATCCTCGTCGAGACCCGATGCATCGATGAGGATCACTGAGCAAGAGGCATGCATCAGATGGTGCAGAGCGTGGCGGGCGTCTCGGAGTGGGGCATCTGGACGGCACAGATTCAACTCCTTGCAGGTGGCTTCATCCAACCACGGTAATTTCTCTGTACGCAACGTCCAACCTGCATTGGTCAAATTGGTGAGGAGGATGATATCGGCGGTCGCACCAAGAGCATCCTCTGGAGTGAGGATACGAATGTTAGCTCCAGCTTCGATTGGTGACGGTGCTTGTAAATCCTCAATCAGACCAAGGAATTCCTCTGTCCACTTCGTTCCGTTGGAAATAATCGGGTGTTTCAAAGTCAATTGTGATGAACGATGTGTTCGATATTCTTCAAGTAGGCGTTGGAGCGAACCGACATCGGTCTGCATGGACGCCCAATCGAGATGAGAAAAGACCGCAGAAACCCACGAGTCGCCGTCATTTACAGTCGGAGGGAGAGGCAACTGAGTGCCTGTCGAACATCCGACAGAGTATTGGGTGTCTTCCAACAACGCCCGCTCTCCTGAACTGAGTAAGGGTGAGATTCGAGACAAGAAGGAAAGGAACCACCATTGGGTGCATTCGGCTCGTCGAGCGGCTTCCTCTGCATTTTCCCATGGAGCAGGGGTTGGAGGGGATGCAAGGGCGCGCAGCCATCTTGACAGAGCGCCGTGACCACCGAGAATATGCCACGAACGAGCCAATCCTTCCAAGCGATTGGAGTCCATTTGTGGAGTCCAATCACTGTGATCAGGGTGTGGTGTATGGTGAAGCCATTCATTGGTAAAACGAAGACTCTGTTGTGTGCCCAATCCGCGGATTCGAGACATCGACCAAGCTTCGGGGCCTTGGCCAATCGACGCCATCTCTCCAAACCAATGGATGGAGGGGGAGGCCTTGAGTGGAGGGGTAGTGGCGGAGGGTCGTAAGCCAACTTCGGCCAGTCCGCGATTCCATTGCTCAGTACGATTCTTCCAACCGGGATCAATAATCAATACACGAGCATCCGATTCAGCATGTTGAATCCAATCTCTCAGAACCTCAAGTGTCGCTGGAATGCCGAGTCCACCTCGTGGAACCAGGACTCGGTGAACGGTTTGTTCACAAGATTCAGGTTGCCATATTTCATGGGTTTGAAGCCAAGTTGGCATGGTCTCAGTTGTGCAAGGATGCACGTCCTCAAGAATGGCGCCGTGCAACCCCATTCGGTAATTCCCGATGGGGGCATCTCCATGCTGACACAATTGATGAATGTCTGTGAATTGATTCAGTGAGAGTAGCAGACGGCGGTCGCTACGGGCGAGAGTCGGCATCTGATCCATGAACACGATACCGGCGATTCCCGTGATGGTGAACGGAATTGTCGCATCAGGATCTTCCAATTTGTCGAGAATGGTGCGGCGATGAAGAAATGGATGTGTGCCATTCAATTGTTTCCCCATCCGTTTGAGCCGTCGATTGAATCCAACGATTCCGGGGCCATCCCACGAACGAAAATCCTCGATGTCAAATGTTTGAGATAAGCGAGCCAATGCACGAGTGCGACCCTCACCCCATCGATGTTCGGGCGTTGGATGTAAGAGGGGAAAATCTCCTGCACGAGCAGCGAGTTCGCATTCAGTGTGAAGCAAGCGATTGGCCGCCGCACTTGAGGGTAAAAGCCGATGTAACCGCAAATCAGCATGCACCGATTTCCAGAGTGATGCCAAGGTGTGATGGCGGGAACGGTCGATGGGGCCAATGTCAGAGGCTTCCAATCTGGAAAGAATCTCTGCACGTGAGGCCTCAGATGAATGAATAATCAATAGCGGTTTGAGGCTCGGATTGAGGACTTGGTCACGCAATTGTTGGAATAGCCAATCTGGAAATTGACCTGGAGGCATATGTTCCAAAGTCAATCTGAAATCCATGGCGAAGCCCCCGTGAGCGTACTAGGTTCTCGCGGGGGTTCTTGAAGCATTGGAATGGTTTACTCTCGACGGGCCAATGCTGCTGCACCCAAAGCAATGAGGCCGAGTGGTGCCAAGAAGCCCGGCAATAATCCTTCATCGGATTCTGGTTCTGGTTCGGGTTCGTCAATAGAGGGCGTTTGTTTCCACTCATGAACGACCACCAATGATAGATCATCTCCATCATATGCAGCGGGGAGTGTGATTTCTTGCTCGCCGCCCACTGCCGTTCCATTATTGCCTGTAACATTGAGTTCAATCACGGCTCTGACGATGTCATCATAGTGTTCCAATCCATTCGATCCTTCAGGGAAATATGCCGAATGCTCGACGACCATCAAACGGTGTCGCCATGTCATCAATTCGGGTTCATCTGGTTGAATCACCATAGACCATGAGAGTTCCCCAGAACTGTTGTCTCCAGTCCATTTGAAATCCGATTCCACACCCCAAGACCTCGATTCGTGCTAGTCTGCAAACATCCCTGCGTAATCTGATTCCAATGAATCGCCGTGAGGTGCACTTCCGGCCACAAATCGATGACCGTCGAAAACGACTGATGGTGCGGCTCTCTCCAAACCACTCGCCGCCTCTGCACTGGTTTCACCATACAGGTCAATCCAACGATCATCTCCTTCCTGTGTCCCAAACGGGTCCTGAGATTCGCCAATGAATCG
>JAKUOE010000159.1 GCA_022449845.1 Candidatus Thalassarchaeum sp. | reverse complement strand
CACGGCAAGGCGCCAAGGCCGAACCACACAATCCATTCAAGAAAACTCAAGCGAAAAGACCGGGGTCTGCCCCCCGAGGAGCGGGGCGACCAGGGAAACGCAATCGCCCACAAGGGCCGACCAAGCGCGTCAAAAAATTGCACCGAGGGAAATATATGGAATTCAAGTATGATGTTCGCCGAATTCTTGAGGATGAGGATGTGGCTGACGAACATCGATCGAACGTACTCGGACAGCCCTGGGCCAAGGGAGAACGGCAAGGTGTTTCCCAAGCCAAGGAGTATCTTGATGAGAAGGTCGCTGAGGGCATCATTAGTGAGGCGTGTTCGAGTAAAATTATGAAATTGATAGATACATTGACAACGAGAAGGTGAGAAAATGACGACAATAGAGAATGACACAGTTGCTAGCGTACACTATACAGGGACTTTCCCTGATAGTGGTGAAGAATTTGATTCAAGTAGAGGGGGTGAACCACTGACATTCCTCGTTGGACATAAAGGTATGATCCCCGGTTTTGAACGAGAAATGATGGGTGCAGAATCTGGTGATTCTCGCTCATTTACTCTTGAACCTGAGGATGCTTATGGTATGCCTTCAGATGACTTGATTCAAGAAGTTCCAAGAGGGATGTTTCCCGAAGAAATGCCCCTAGATTTGGGAATGATGTTGATGTCTGATGCTGGGCCTTTTCGAATTGTAGCCATCACTGATGATACTGTGAGGTGTGATTTCAACCCCCCTATGGCTGGAAAAACATTGCACTTTGAAGTCGAAGTCATGGATGTTCGAGCGGCTACAGAGGATGAGGTAGCACATGGCCATGTCCACGGACCAGGTGTGCACCATCACCATCACCATGAGCCCGAGGGCGAGAAGGCCGATGACTGCGGTGATGATGACTGCTGCTGAAGGTTCTCGTACGGAACGATTGAAGGGGCGAATCGCCCCGTATCCCTTTGAGGTGAAGCGGTGGAACTACGCAAGGATTCCTTTGAAACGCTTGGTGGACTCCCCATTTCACCTATCCCTGGACCCGATGATTCCACCGTTCAGGATGAGATGCCGGGGGAAGCACCCTACACCAGAGGCGTACACGATACCATGTACAGAAGTCGTCTTTGGACGATGAGGCAGTATGCAGGGTTCAGTTCGGCGGATGAGACAAACAAACGATTTCGGACGCTATTGGAACTCGGACAGAGTGGGTTATCCGTCGCCTTCGATTTGCCGACACAATTGGGTATGGACAGTGACGATCCGTTGAGTCTAGGAGAGGTTGGCCGTGTCGGTGTTGCGATTGATTCGATAATTGACATGCGCCAATTGTTTGATGAAATACAGTTAGACCATGTTTCAACATCTATGACCATCAACAGTCCTGCAATCATCCTTCTCGCACTCTATGTCGCTGTTGGTGAGGAGCAGGGTGTCGACCCAGCTCAACTACGAGGGACAGTGCAAAATGATATTCTCAAGGAATATATCGCCCGAGGTACACATGTTTTCCCACCGGAACCGAGTATGAGATTGATTACCGATGTCATCGAATACTGTGCTGAGCATCATCCAATGTGGAATACGATTAGTATCTCCGGATACCATATCAGAGAAGCCGGTGCGACCGCTGTCGAGGAGATAGCCTTCACACTATCCAACGCACTCGCATATGTGAATGCAGCCATTTCAACGGGTTTGGATGTAGATGATTTCGCCCCCAGACTTTCATTTTTCTTCGGATGTCACAATGATTTCTTTGAAGAAGTTGCGAAGTTCCGAGCGGCACGGAGACTGTGGTATCGACTAATGAATGAGCACTTCGACCCGAAAGATCCCAAATCATCCATGCTCAGATTCCATACACAAACTGCTGGAGTGACCTTGACCGCGCAGCAACCATTGAACAATGTTGCAAGGGTGTCTTATCAGGCAATGGCTGCCGTTCTTGGTGGTACTCAGTCACTCCACACCAATTCGTATGACGAGGCTATCGGTCTCCCGACTGATGAAAGTGCGACCATTGCCCTCCGCACACAACAGATTCTCGCCGAGGAGACCGGGGTCGCCGATGTTGTGGACCCAATGGCTGGCTCATATCATATCGAGGCACTCACCGATCGCATTGAGCAGGACGCGTATGAACTCATTCAGGAGATTGAAAACATGGGCGGAGCTCTTGCTGCTCTGAAGACCGGGTTCCAGCAGAGGCGTATTCATGAGTCGGCATGGAAACAAACCACTGATGTAGAGAATCTCCACCGCAAGGTGGTGGGTGTGAATCACGCACAAATGGACAATGAACCTGAAATCGAAGGTCAACTGATCAACCCTGAACTTGCCGAACAACAGCATCGAAAACTAGAGTTGCTACGTGCAGAACGAGACGCAGAGAGTGTGGCTGCAGCATTAGATGCCATCACACAGGCAGCATCTACAGATGAGAATCTCTTCCCATTGATTCTTCACGCTGTGAAGGTGAACTGTAGTGTCGGTGAAATCATGAATGCACTCAAGGTAGAATTTGGGACATGGATGGCCCCCAGTGGCTTCTAGGTGATTTTATGGGGATACGATTAGATCACATCGGAATTGCAGTCCATGATTTGGAGTCAGGTAGTGAATTCTGGAAATTGCTTGGATTGATTCATGGTGATGATGAAAGAAACGATGAGCAGGGCGTCAACATTCGATTCTTCGAAACTGAACAAGGAACGAACGCGACTCGGATCGAACTTCTTGAACCAACGGGAAAGGATACGCCAATCGGACGTTTTCTCAATAAGAGGGGGGCGGGAATTCAGCAGATTGCCTTCAGGGTTGACGATTTGGATTCATTGGTGGTTAGATTAATTGCTTCAGGTGTACGACTCATCGATGATACTCCTAGCGAAGGTGCACATGGGAGTCGGATTATTTTCGTTCATCCATCCAGTACCGGAGGAGTCTTGGTCGAGTTGCTGGAATATGACGATTGACCTCAGGTGTGAGTTATGGTGAAAGCACTACTCAAGGTCTCTGAAGTCACAAAGTCATTTGCTGATGTGACTGCATTATCAACGGTTACAGTCAATTTTCACGCAGGTGAAGTTGTCGGACTCGTCGGAGGAAATGGTGCGGGGAAGACAACACTACTGCGACTCCTATGTGGTTTGTATCACCCGACGACCGGATCAGTGCAGGGTATTGTCGATGAACAACCCGTTGACATCCATCGTATGCGAGAGCATGTCGGAGTTGTCCCCGAATCTACGGGATTGTACGCTAG
>JAKUOE010000158.1 GCA_022449845.1 Candidatus Thalassarchaeum sp. | reverse complement strand
GCACTGTGCTCCTTCAATCTCCTCAGCATATGCAGCGAGTTTGCTCGCAGCGATGGGTTCTGAAGGTGTGCCGTCCTCAAGAATCAGCAATGCATGATTCTTCTTGAGTTCGCCCATGTGGGCTGACCATTCACGGATGTCATCGGGGACTTCGCGTGTGCCATTGCTCGCAGCAGACTTGCTGGGGGCTTTTCCATCGTCATCCGCATCGAGTTGCGCCTTGATTCGGGCAACGGCCTTGGTGGCTGTTTCCTTCTGATTAAGACACTTGGGAAAAACCTTTCCTTCAAGGTGCGCGACTTCGCGGGCGGCGGGTGCTAGGGCTACGTGCGTGAGGGACTTGCCCAGGGCTCCGGACAATTCCATTAGCAACAACTTGCCACCTCGATCTCCGTCACAGAATACTGTGACGTTGCTCTTGGTCTTGGCGAGTTTGACCAAGTCATCCTTGACATTGGCACCCATGGTCGCGATTGCGTTCTTGATACCGAACTTCAGCAAATTGCGCACGTCGTTGCGGCCCTCTACGATGATGAGGGCCTCGCTGTCCTTTGCATTGGGGCCGCAGGTCATGCCTGCGATGTCCGTCTCAGTTCCCAGCGTGAGTACGCTGCGAACCTCGTCTAGGATGCTCTTGCTGTCGTTCGTGCCCTCGTTGACGATGCCTAGGAGCAGGTCCTTCGCACGGTCGATGACTGTGTCACGCTTGACGCTGTGTATGTTCTCGATTCTAGCTACTTTGATTGTTGCCTTACATGGTCCAATTCGCTCGATTGTCTCAAGGGCGGCGCCGACGACGGCGGTCGAGACTTGGTCGAGGCTGCTGGGTAGCAGAATCTCGCCCGAAACCTTGCCCTTGTTTGAGTTGAGATCGACATCCACGTGGCCGATTCGGCCCGTTCGTTGCAACTTGCGCAACTGTAGTTCCTCGCCGAGCAGTCCTTCGGTTTGACCGAAGATTGCGCCGACGACGTCCTTTCTCTGGATGGTCCCATCTGCCTTAATCGAGGCATGAATCATGTACTTTGCTTTCTGATCACTCATTTTGTTCACTTCCTTGCTTTCGCAGGTCTTCCTATGCACTCAACCGGTCCTTTCGGAGGGGTCTTCATCGTGCGTTTTCACGGGGAAGGGCACGGGGCCCTGGGAACGTGACAGGGGATTCCTGCGAATGGGGCGACCCACCACCCCTTCATGAAGGCATTGGATGGAAAAATGGTGGAAAACAGCGTTGCAGGCGAGGGCGAACCGCTATGAGGAGGGTGGCGGTCTGCCGGTTCGTGCCCTCTGACGCCATCACCGACATCGGCGCCTTCCAAGGTGTTGTGACCATCGTTCTCAAGGATGGTGAAATCACCCGAGAAGAGAAGCGATTAATCATCAAATTGGCCAGTTTGCTTGGATTGGAAAATGAGGTGCCCAAACGCGTCTATGACGCCATTGTCGCTGGTGAGGAATTATCTGGAGGAAATGAAATCAGTAAGGAATCATGCCTAGATGTCTACGCTGGGATGTTCCAGACCGCGTACCTCAACGCCAGTATCAGCGAAGATGAATACCTCGTTGTTGCATATCTGCGATATCTGTTCAATATCACCGATGAGGAAAACGAATTGGTGATGCAGGGTATTCATGATGAGTTGGAAGAGCACGTCGAGAAGAATGTCTTCCAAGTAGTTGAGAAAGGGTTCGACCAGGCAAAAGATGCCGTGGATGGATTGTTCAATCGAATTCGTTCGATTCTGCCCGAAGGGGGGCTGAAGGGTGACGAAGGGTGACCCATTGGATGATTGGTTATCCTCTCAACCATCGAAAGTACACAACCGCTCCAAGCGCCTGATGGAGGTTGTACGCGAAGCCTATCCCATCGGCGTACCAGCCATGATCGTCAAATCACAGACCGATCGATTGGGTTCATCTGGTGGTTATGCGTTTCATCTGGGGACTCCAGATGATGTATTGCGTAGAATTTGTTCATGGTTACTCACTCACGGGAGTGATGAGGTTCTGTCACAATTAATTCACGATCTCTGGGGGCGCAATGGCCGGGAGGATGTTGCTCTGGCCGCTCTATTGCTCGCCAATGTCCAACATGAGGAAGATGTGTGGGTGCGACTCTCGGACTTGATTGGGTCGAGTTCGACGGCGGAAGCGTTGTTACTCTCAATCGAAGAGTGCCTGCGAGCCCAACACGCGCCTCCCAGCGAGGATTTGCTGTTGGAATGGTGTTCGGGAAGTGCAGCTCATGCACATCTTGCATTGCTCACCCATCATGCAAATTGGGTTCGTTCGCAGCGCCCTGATTTATCGCCATCACTGCAAGAGGCGTTTGCTGCGATTCCCTACCCTGATGGGGATTCACTCTTGGGTCGAGTTCGCGACCAAATGCTCGGTTCCTAAGCGAAGACTCAAGGTTTGCCGCCGCTGCGTGAACTGTATGGTCGAGCGGTTTCTCGAGGCGGATGATCCCGTTCTCGAACAAGTTCTCAGATGGACCGTCGAGAGAGATGCTGCGGATATTCGACAATTGCTCGAATGGTTGCCCAATGCAGCCAACCGTCGCGACCAGCGGGCTCTTCTGAATCGTGCACAGGCCCTGATGGCTGAACTTGAGAGTGCGATGAATGATCTCAATGAACTCCAATAGGTGGTGGCATGTTCCCTGCACTGATTCTCGCAGGTGGTGCCTCTAAACGAATGGGGAAGAACAAAGCGACCATGATTGTCGATGGTTCTCCGATGATTGTCAGTGTGGCTCATGCTCTGCGAGATGCCGGTTGTCAATCGATTCTCGTCGCTGTTCGAGATGGCCATCAGCGTCAGGAAATTATGAGTGCATTGAGACATCTGACGGATGTCGAATGTATTCTAGACAATGATCTGGAACGGAGCGCAAAATCGGGATTGCGTTCCGCCTTACGTGAATGTGCTGATCGAGGAATACAACGCATTCAACTGGCGCCATGTGACACGCCTTGGATTGATTCTCAGGTGTTTGAGCGGCTACAGAAGGGAAGTAGAGCTGTCATGATGCCGAAAGGTGAGTATTTGCAACCCCTACACTCTCTGATTGAGGTTGATGTGGTGCTGGCTGCACTCAATCGTGCGTCGATGCGCGCTTCTCTGAAGAACACCTTGCAGAGTGTGCCGAACGAAATCGTAAGGTTCGCTGACGACGGTTGCTTTCGCAACGTCAACGCACCCAATGATCTGAACTAATGGGTACCCTAACCTTCGTATCAGAAGCAATGGGTCCCTTGTATTCATCCAACATGAAAAAATCACAGTGGAAATT
>JAKUOE010000157.1 GCA_022449845.1 Candidatus Thalassarchaeum sp. | reverse complement strand
TGGCCGGACATTTTTGCGACTCTGTCCCGAACTTCTCCTTCCAAATTCTCGACTTCAGCCCCGACTTCAACCGCCTTTTCTTTGGCCATTTCCTCAATGCGATCAAGTTCAGCCATGGCTCGCTGACGCGCAGCATTCTGCACGACCGTTCCCGGAAGATTGGCGATGAGGGCGTCCAAATGTTCATTCACAAGAGGGCGGATTGTGTCAATTTGGGCTGCAGGGTCCTCCAAGGCGTCGTGGTAGGCTTGGAAGGCCGCGATGAAATCGGACTCTGAGACCATGGTGAGCCGTCAACGGGAAGGGTGTTTGAATCTGATGCTGCATCCCTCTCGGCTCCGCCGTTGAATTCATGAGGCGTATTCGGGTCGAACGGTCATGAAGCCCATCGAAACTGTCGCCATCATCGGAGCCGGGAACATGGGGAGCGGAATCGCTCAGAAGACCGCACAGGAGCAGTTCCCTGTTCAGATGGGTGACAGAGAGCAGCAATGGGTCGATCGAGGACAAGCAACGATTGCGAAACTTCTGGGAGAGGCTGTCGAAAGACGAATCTTCTCCGAAGCGCAGGTCGAGGAAATCAAAAATCGGGTCACGGGAGTCGTCGGCGTTGAGAATGTCGCGGAAGATACGGATTTGGTCATCGAAGCTGTCTTCGAGGATTTCGACATCAAAACAGCCGTTTTCAACACGCTGGATGAAGCCTGTGGGGAAGAGACGGTCCTCGCCTCAAACACCTCGTCTCTCAGCGTCAATGCGCTGGCTGAGGCGACCGCGCGACCCGATCGATTCGTCGGTTTGCACTTCTTCTATCACCCCGCCAAGAATCGATTGGTCGAAGTCATCCCTTCAGATTCTTCGAGCGAGGAAACCATCGCACGCGTGGAGCAGTACTGCAAGATGCTCGGAAAAGTGGTCATCGTCTGTAAGGACCGACCAGGTTTTGTCGTCAATCGATTCTTTGTCCCTTGGCTCAACGAAGCCTGCTTGTTGCTCGAGGAAGGTGTGGGGACCACAGCACAAATCGATGCGGTGGCCAGAGATGCATTCGATATTGGAATGGGGCCCTTCGCACTGATGAATCTCACCGGACCACCCATCGCTCTCCATTCGACCAATTATCTCGCAGAGCAATTGGATACACCACGATTTACCGGCGCACAGAGTCTCAATGACCTCGTCGAAGCCGGAGATATGTGGGAGATTGACGAGGAGACTGAATGCGATGATGCGGCGGCCAAAATCATCTCAGAGCGGTTGCTCGGACAGGTGTTCGCCGTCTGTTCTCAAATCGTCGCAGAAGAGATTTGCTCAATGGAAGATGTCGATCGTGGAGCCAAAGTCGGCCTGCGCTGGATGAATGGACCGTTCGAAATCATGAATGCGATTGGAATTGATGAGGCCTATCGCATGGCCAATGCCTATGCCGAACTCGCGGCATTCGATCTGCCTCCCTTCTTCTCGGTCAAGGCGGAGACGGGGCATCCTTGGGAGTTCAATTTTGTCGATGTCGTTCAGACCGGTGGGGTCGCCATTGTGAGGCTCAACCGACCTGAGGCAATGAATGCGCTAAACGAGACACTCGTCGCTCAGTTGGGGGCTGTTTTAGATGACTTGAATGGTGACAGTTCGGTGACTACAATTGTGCTTGAAGGCGCAGGAAAGGCGTTCGTTGCTGGAGCCGATGTCAAGTTCTTCGTCGACAAGATTCGGGAGGATTCCTTCCCGGACATTTACGAATTCACCGCTGACGGACACGTGGTTCTCAACAAATTGGAGAACAGTCCCAAGACCACAATCGCTCTGACCACAGGGCTGGCGCTGGGAGGTGGGCTTGAGCTTGCGCTCGCCTGTGACTATCGCGTCGGCACCCGTCGCAGCCAATTCCGATTCCCGGAGACCAGCATCGGAATCTATCCGGGTCTCGGCGGTACGCAGCGCACTGTGCGAATCTGTGGAGTCGAAGCCGCACGCTGGGCAGTCCTCGCTGGAAATTTCATGGACGCAAAGACCGCCAACGCCTTGGGCATTCTGACACATCTGGTCGAACCCGCTGAGGTCAGTGGAGTCGTCGATCAGATTGCAGTGGAAGGGAAACCGGCAAACAAGTATCCTGGATGCCCGCGTGATTCTGGACATCCGGTCGCAACCTTCGCAAGTTCATTCTACAACGATGAAAATATGGCAGGATTGCTGAACGGTTCCTGCCCAGATGGTTTTGATGCTGAAGACAGAAACGTTGGCCGCCAATTGAAATCTCTTGGTCGAGTGGCTCCGATTGCACTTCGAATGGCCAATGAACTGCTCGATGGAGCGGTCAAGACTGCGGATGATCTCGATGCAGGGCTGGCGCTGGAACTCGCCAACTTAGAGGACATCTTCAGCACAGCAGATGCCCTAGAGGGGCTCTCAGCTCTCATCGAAGGGCGACGAGCGACGTACACCAATTCGTGAAAAGACACACCGAAGTCATCATCATCAGATGATTAGGCTTCTGTCTCGGTTCGCTTTGTGAAGAATCGACGGAAGAGATTCGGACGAGTTTCCTTGGCGAGTTGCCCCCTCTCCTCACGTTCCCGCTTGGCAGCCTCAAGCCGCTCGTATCCCTCATCCCCTTCCTCTATCCAATTTTTCCACCAGGCATCCATGTGTAAACCTCCAACCAGTGTGGATAGTAAACTGGTGTGTCGGGTCATATTTAGACTGCGAAGTTGTAATGTTTAAACCTAGGTGTAAGTTCCACACCATGTTACGTGAATAACACCGTGGTGATTGTATGAGTGAAACGCCGATGATCTTGTCCTCAGAAGATATGCTAGAAATTGAATCGAGTATCGTCACCACCGAAGGAATGGGGGCAAGAATTCGACAGATTCTAGGGGGATATCGTGACGAAAATCACGACATTAATTGGGAAGTCGATGCATCGGTGGAAGCCTTGGATGTCTTCACCAGTCGTTGGACAATTGAGATTCTTGCAACACTGTATATCGCGGGCGAGCGGCGCTTCAATGAATTGAGAAAATTGTTGACTGGAATTTCAAGTCGGACCCTGTCGGACAAATTGCGCAAGTGTACGGAGAACGTATTGATTGATCGAATCGTTGTCGAGGGACCACCGATCCGAGTTACGTATCGCTTGACAGAGCATGGACAGAGGGCTGGGCGTCTGCTCGGTTCTCTCGTGGCTTACATGAAGTTGCACAAAGGTTCTGTGATGAAAAAATAACTTCGCGTTTGATGGAACATAATTTGAAGAAGGTTGTCAGTTAGGTTCTGTTGCCCTCGGTGCACTGGGGGGTGTGCAG
>JAKUOE010000156.1 GCA_022449845.1 Candidatus Thalassarchaeum sp. | reverse complement strand
AAATCATGGATGACAAGATTGGCGAAGGCGCCGGTTCCTCGGTGTATCGTCAAGGGGACTTCGTCGACCTATGCCGCGGCCCTCACGTCCCGACCACAGCGATGTTGCGTTGGTTCAAATTGACCAGCACCAGTACTTGCTATTGGAAGGCCGATGCTTCCCGGGAGTCGCTTGTTCGCATTTACGGATGGTGCTTCGCCACCAAGGAAGCGTTACAGAATCATGAGACGCTGATGCGTGAGGCCGCCAAGCGCGATCATCGAAAGTTGGGCAAGGACCTGCAACTCTTCCACATTGATGAGATGGTTGGACAAGGCCTCATTCTTTGGACACCACGAGGTTCTATTGTTCGCAACGAATTGCAAGACTTCATCTCCAGTCATCTGCGAAGACAGGGCTACAATCAGGTTTACACTCCACATATTGGAAAACTCGACCTGTATCGAACCAGTGGTCATTATCCCTACTACCAAGAGAGCCAGTATCCGCCATTGGTTGAGCGCGACCTGATGTCCAAATTGGCCGATGAGGGTTGCTCATGCAGTGAATTATCCAACAGAATGGATGAGGGTGAAATCGATGGATATCTGTTGAAACCGATGAACTGCCCCCACCACATTCGGATCTATTCGAGTCAGCCGCGCTCCTATCGAGACCTCCCACTCCGCCTCGCTGAGTTTGGTACAGTGTATCGCTGGGAACAATCCGGTGAGATTTCGGGCATGACTCGAGTTCGAGGCTTCACTCAGGACGATGCTCATCTGTTTGTCACCGAGGATCAAATTGCACAGGAGGTTCTCGGCTGCATCGAGTTGGTTCAGGTGATTTTCGGGACACTCGGGATGGATGACTATCGCGTGCGCGTGGGCCTGCGCGATGCTGACTCGAGCAAGTATGTCGGTGAATCCGAGAAATGGGACAAGGCGGAGCAGGCTTGTCGCGATGCCGCGGCCTCGCTCGGTGTACCATTCACCGAAGAGCCCGGTGAAGCTGCCTTCTATGGCCCGAAGATTGACTTCGTGGTCCGAGATGTCATTGGTCGAGAATGGCAACTTGGAACCGTTCAGGTAGATTACAATCTGCCCGAGAGATTTGACCTGACCTACGTCGGTGCTGACGGTGAGAAGCATCGCCCTGTCGTTATTCATCGTGCGCCATTCGGCAGCATGGAACGATTCTGCGGGGTTTTGATTGAACACTTCGGCGGCATGTTCCCAACTTGGCTTTCCCCTACACAGGCGCACATCCTGACCATTTCAGAGAAACACATCGACTATGCCGATCAAGTTCGTACTGCTCTGCGTGAGGCCGGTGTTCGAGTCGAAATGGATACCGGTGACGATACGATTGGCAAGAAATTACGCACCCATCGGGCCATGCGTCCAGCCTACCTACTCATCCTTGGAGATGAAGAGGCGAGCAACGGTACAGTATCCTACATGGGTCCAGACCGTGAACAAATCAACGGCGTGGCTCTCGCTGACTTTGTCGCGAGTATTCAGGCTGAGATTTCCAGCCGTTCGTAGAACATGAATTGTACAGATTGTGTAAGCATTCAAGAAGGAACACAGCACCAATCAATGCAGAGGTTGCACCATGTCGAGAGAAAATTCACTCCGCAGTACCCTTTTTGGAATCTTTCTGATGATTTCTGTGGCTATTTCTCCGCTGGTCACCGCACAACAGACCTCCGTAACCGCGACAATTCTCACTGAATGGGTCGATGATGGCAATGGAAACATCACCCATGGTTATCGAATTGTACTCAGTCAATCCCTTTCGTTTGGTGAACTCGATGAACTGTCCGTTGTCATCCTTCACGAGGATGTTGATGGCAACTCGATTGGTGATTGGGCCATGGATTGGACGGGTGGAAACAACACAGAGTTGAGTTTCACCGTCAATTCGACATTGGATTGGAAGGATGAAATCACCATCGAAGTTTGGCAGAACGGCTGTTGTTCCCCCTCCAGCCTACTCGGTTCTCGCACCATTCATGTGACAATCTGGAACGAGCCACTCTCGGACCACGAAATCACGCGCGTAACAAATTGGCATCTCGTTCAAAGTTCTGTGAACTTCACAGAGAGCGAATCTTGGGATCTGACTTTCACCGGTCAAGGTTGGCAGGAGCGAATCGGAGATGTTCTCGAATCCAATGAATTGGGCTCGGGCACACTCGCCATTCAGGAATCAACCGAAGGGGGGACCGGCACTGTCGCCATCCTTCTTTGGCTCGACACCGTCTGGTTAAATGAGACCGTCAACGGCATGGATCTTCAAAGTCAAGTCTTCGAGATGCGTGGAAATGGAACCATCGGCGTGAACAACAGTGAAGACGGCGTCGATACCGAGATTTTCGGCAACGTTGTCAACTCCTACATCATTCGCAGTCTAGACCAAGGTGTTGTTGAGGAACAGTTGCGCCTGGAGGCCAACGGTGGAATCCACCTTTCCTCAGAGGGTGGTGGTGAGACGCGGGAGGCCAACGGGACACTCGCCCTCCGACTCATCGAAACCCATGACCTCGACGGCCAGAGAATCCTGTCAAACACTGAATTTGAAGGCATGGCCGACATGGAAATCCATGGTGAAGATTACCATATGGATTTGGATATCAACCAAATCATCAATCGTGAGCGCTGGGAGAACGGTCAATTCCATTCCTCTCTCAATCGTATACAGGGCGATGGGGCGTTTGACTTCACTGATCAGGAAGAGAACAGTTCGGTGACAGTGAATGCGACCGTGTACGAAATTTTCTCTGAATCGGTTGACGGCATGAAGACGGGCGACAAACTTCACGTTGACGGCACCTTCACTGGTGACGTCAACGGTGACTTTGGGATTGTGCGTGATATTGTCGCCACCAATCATTCGCAAGAGAATGCAACCGGTGAAATCTTCGATGTCAATGTCATCTTCACTGAATCGTGGCTGAACCTTTCGGGAATCGGCAACAATCCCTTCGACATGGAGGCCGCTCACAACAAGACTTGGGAATATGAAGTTCCACAAGAGCACTGGGATAATCGCACAGTTCGCCTGCGTTGGGATTCGATGGAAGGCGGCGAACCCTCTGAAGGTGATGAATTCCCTGAGAGAAGCCCGCTCCAAGTCGACCTTGAAGCCCCTGAAGCCAACAGTACACTCGGAGATGTTGACATCACGCGAGAGACGGGCCTGGCTCCTGCGGGCTTGATTGTTGGCGACAGTGTTGAACTCCTCGGCTCCGAGTTGATGCAACTCAGCGTCACACCCACGAGTACTGGTACCGTGGTTCGAGATGGCCACACCATCCCCGTCACCTATTGGAGTGGCGCATATGG
>JAKUOE010000155.1 GCA_022449845.1 Candidatus Thalassarchaeum sp. | reverse complement strand
GGCTCTTATTCCAGTCGTGTGACCTTCATGAACTGCAATGCAGCCATCCGTGCCTCGATTGAACTGAGAGACAAGGTCATCAAAGCCGCATCTGAGATGACAGGGTATCATGCGGATGTTCTGGTCGTCGGTGATCGGCGCATCTACTACAAGCACGATCCTGCCGTGGGCGTCTCCTGGCTAGAAGCGGTACATAAGGCACAGGCAGACGTCGGGTCACTCATTGCTTCTGGCGCCTATAGAACGTCGCCCATGGGCGGTGTTCACAAGGGTGCTGCAGCAGGACTTGCGCCGGCCTATTCCTTCTCAGCCTATGTCGCAGAAGTCGAGGTTGATGTCGAGACGGGCTTTGTCAAGGTCGTCAAGGCTTGGGCCGCTCATGATTGTGGAAAGGCCCTCAATCCATTGGCCGTCAAGGGACAAATCATCGGTTCATGCCACATGGGCATGGGTCAAGTTCTGTCTGAGGAAATGAAGTATGGACGAGATGGACATTTGATGAATCCGGATTTACTCGATTACAAAATCATGAGCGTCCATGAGATGCCCGATGTTGTACCGATTATCGTGGAGAGCAATGATCCCGAGGGACCCTTCGGAGCGAAGGAGGCAGGAGAAGGCCCCCTGTTGCCGATTCTACCCGCAGTCTGCAACGCAATCTACGACGCCATTGGGATTCGGATTGATGAGTTGCCGGTCACCCCTGATCGACTTCACAAACAAATTGAGAAGCACTGTAAGCAGATTGGGGTGGATGACCCGCTCGAGATGCCCATTCCGCAATTTGAAGCCGGACCCCTAGAACAGAGGTTGGCGGACCGGGCGGATACACATGCAACCCGTGATTATCTACGAGACATTCAGGAAGATCGTTCATCATACGTCAACGGGGTATTGTTCGGGTTCGACCCAGATGTACCGATGGTTGACCAGAAGGAAGGGTGGAGAGAATCGGTCACACCGACAGCCGATGATTTGGCCGACCCCAAGAAACGGGCTGCAAGGGCTTGGAGCCATGTTGAGAGACGACACCAGGGTGATGACTGATGCGGATGCCCCCATTCACCCTTCATACGCCGAACAATCTCGCGAAAGCCTTGGCTCTAGCATCGGAATTTGACGAATTTGACTGGATTTCCGGCGGCACTGATTTGTTGCCCAATTACAAGTGGAAACTCAATCCCAAGCCAAATGTGATTTCACTCTCCAAGGTGGAGGAGTTAACCGCTCTATCCAGCACTGTAATCGGAGCGATGGTTCGGATTCATGACCTTGCGAACAGTGAGGACGTACACCCCCTCATCCGAGAGACTGCAGGAACGATTGCAAGCGTGATGATTCGCCGGTCCGCAACCGTCGGAGGCAACATCTGCCTGGATACACGGTGCTATTGGTTCAACCAGACTGAGGAGTGGCGAAGAAGCATCGACTGGTGCCACAAGTGCGACTGTGATACCGGTGCTGACTGCCGGGTAATCCCCAATCAGAACACCTTGTGTGTAGCCACTTACCAAGCGGATCTTGCCGCCGCCTTCATCGCTCTGGATGCAACCATCCATCTCGCCAGTGCATCCGGTGCCCGCTCGATGTCATTCGCTGATTTCTTTGAACTCGATGGGATGACGCGAAACGTGCTCAAGCCAGGTGAACTTGTGACCCACGTCACTCTGCCTGAGGATGCTACGAACTGGCAAGGAGCCTATCAGAAATTGAGGCTACGTGAAACATGGGACTTCCCAGAGGCCGGAGTCGCAGCAGCATGGAAAATTGAGGGAGGTAAACTATCCGATCTTCGTGTTGCGACCACTGGATGTGAGAGCATCCCTGGTGATCATAGCGACTTGGCCAAGGATGCACTCGTCGAATGGGTCGGCAAGGAGAGTGTGCGGGCTCTGGCTGAGGATATCCGCAAGGCTGTCAAGCCCGTGAGCAATACCTACTTCCCACCTTCATACAGACGCAAAATGTTGCGCGTTCTAGCACGCAGGGCGATGGCACCCCTTGAGGACATGTGAGGATGGCATTCATGCATGATGACCGTTACACCATCATGATGGAAAGGCGCAGAATGGGTGTGGCTTTGTGTTTGATTACACTACTTGCATTCATGCCCGCACCAGCCACTGGACAGGAGGCCCCCATCGGATGGGAAATGGGATTAATCTACGAAGGCGGAGCCTCTGAGGATGACCCATTTACCCTCGGTGAGACAGAGACGACAATTCGATTCTGGATTCGCAATGACAATCTGGCCGGAGATATCGAAGTGTCTCTGGAATATGACACCTCAGCTGAGGCCACGGTTTCAGGAGAAGAGACGGTCACTGTGGGGAGTGGGAGCAACGACACGTTCACCCTTGAACTGAGTGGATTCGATAGTTGGAGCGTGGCTGCTGGGACAACGTACGATTTTGAAATTGATGGAGAGTTGAACACATATCAGGGCCTGCCTGTGTTGGCGCCAATATCCAGTCAGAGTGCTGATGGAGATCTCATGGTCCCTCAATTGTATCGTTGGGATGTCGAAATCGAAGAGATTGGGTATCCAGTCAATGCGGGGACAGAATTCAACCTCCATGTGGATTTGAGAAATGAAGGCAATACTGCCGATTCGATTGGTATTGTATCAATTGAGGATGATTGTCCAGTTCTAACCGTTGATGATGGACCGTTGGAAGCAGTCGAAGGAGTGGTGACACAGCAAGGAATCGCCAATTCCATCACCTTGGTATTCGACGCATCTTCAACTCATCCAACTCGAATGTGCGAGATTGAAATCACAGTCCGTTCCACAGGTGCAGCCAATGGGGGATTGGGAGACACTTCCAACAAGGGTGAGACCGATATCGAAGTTGAGGCTCGGCCGGTGGGGGCTCAGCAGGATCAAGATGATGCAAGTACGGATGACGATGACGGTCCGCAGAATCAGCAACAGGTGACCTCAGACAACTTCCTGATGTTCCCCACTTTGGTCACCCCGATGGCCATCCTCTGGGCGGCTCTCTTGCGGGCGCGCGAGGAATGTCCGATTTTGTCCTGTTTTCGCGGACTTCAGAAAGACAGGGGTGGCGAATGATACGCAAAGGGTTGACTTGAAACTCCTTGAGAATCGTATATTTGCCCTTACTCGGCTTGCAGCAACCTATATTTGCACAATGAGATTGCCGAAGGCGTTGGTATAGTTGAGCCTAGGCTCCATCGAATACAAAGGGGAGGAATGACAGTGGAAGATGACCAAGGTGAGCGCAGCCGATTCGGCTTGTACATCGCTTCCTCACTGGTTCTAATTCTTCTCCTGACTCTGGCCCTTCCAATGGTCTTCTCCGCTGACAAGCAAACAGCGTATTCTGCGTATG
>JAKUOE010000154.1 GCA_022449845.1 Candidatus Thalassarchaeum sp. | reverse complement strand
CCTACCACATGAATGCTCTTCCAACCTCGCCTGGTGGTTCGGCCTGCAATGAAACGTTGAATTCCCCGGCAAGTCCGAATTCATCGTAAAGTTGGACTTTTCCATTGGCCAACATTCCTGGTGCCAAAAGCCCATTGGGATTAATCTCTAGAGACATCACACTACCATGGCCTAGATTCTGCTGAGTGGCTGTCGTAGCAATTCGGGAGAGTGGGCCTTCGATGACAATGTCGTAGGTAGAATATCCATTCCCATCGAAAGAGAGAACGTGCTCCAGCGTAACAATCTCCGTGACATCAATCTCACCTTCCATCTCCTCAGGAACCAGACGATTGGTGACGATGGACCATCCAATTCGAACATCCGTTGGTGGATTCTCAGTACCGCATCCAAGAGAGCCTTCAATGAAGCCAGTCGTCCCCGGTGTTGCTGCCTCAGAAAACGTCAACGAAAAATCTGCAGTCTCTCCATCTGAGAGCATGCGAGTGCCGACAAGAGAGACAACGCGACCGTCGGTACTGGTAACTTGAGACCAAGGCATACAATCCTGATGTGCCTCGAATGTAATGGGAAGGGTCTCATGACCCAGTAAGCGAATGGGGGTTCGTGGCGGCATGATGGTCGCATGGCTTGGACCTGGGTGTGAAATTGTGATGTCGGATCCACTGTTATCAGTTGAGTCAACGGTGACTGTCCATGGAACAAGACGGCCGTGACCATCGCGAATCAGAATCCCATCCGCTCCGAATGAACCACTGGTGAAGATATCACCAGGGTCATCATCATCACCGTTGTTCAGACTTCCATCTCCATCTGCCTCGATAACCTTCAGATAGGCATGCTCCGGATCGCGGTTGACTTCATTGTGCTCGAAATCTCCGTAATACATATCCTCATGAGTCACTAGAAGGCCATGAGCTGGAATTTCACGGTCAAACCCGAGGTCGACTCGTGTCTCCAGCCAGATGTATTCGCCTGGAGCAATGCCGATCCGGACCGTTCCTGCATTGGGGACGTGTGGTAGAATGACGTAGGATTGATTTTCAGCAGTGAGTGTACCGATTGAGAGGTCGAGCGGGTCGATTGCACCAATCAAATCCAATGTTCCCGATGTCGGCAAGGCAGGTGTTCGACCATTCCCATTCCAATTGCCGCTGGCCATGATATCCCAAGCGCCAAGACCACTCCAATCACTACTGGGAATTGCACTGTGAACATCATACAAGTCCACGGCCCCGAACATGTGCAACATCTCATGAATCATTGTACCCATTCCGGATGAGAAAGAGGCGAGGGTGTAGGCACCAATCTTCTTGTCACCAACTGAGAAGCCAGGAGATAATGGAGCGTAGTGGCTCCAGATTGCGTTCTGACCACCCCCGTCCTCCTGTGCCCCACCCGTATGTAGAACGAGAAGACGATCCACCCAACCATCGTTATCGAAGTCGTAAGGAGACATGTCGACATCTTCGAACGTCGTAGTGAGTGCCTCTTCTACAAGCCCCGCTGGTCCACCAGTGCTCTCATCACCCACATCGCGCTCTCCTCCCGAATCACGGCCATAGGACGCTTCGTTATGGTGTGCAGTATGAATCTGTGACTGAACATCGGCCGTGAGGGTTGTACGCCCACTTGTAATTTCAGAAAAGTACGTCGCGGCAGAATTGGTGCCGGTCAGCATCGCATTGGCCCTCGTGTGGTCAGAACCGGAGGTTGAAAGATCATCGGGGAATTCGACGATGATGACCAACCAACGCTCATCATCCTGCATCTCGACAATCTCAGCATCGTTGGTCATGATGACTTCTTCGCGTATGGCGTTGAAGAGAGGCATGTAGATGTCGGGCTGGCTGGCCAACCACTGCCCTCCGATGATGATGGTGATTGCCACGGCGATGCGGACAAGCCGACTCATGGTTATCGCGCGTACAGCGTAATGCTTCAAGCCAACGGCTTGTCGGATGATTCAAAAGTCAATCTTTCGACGATGTTGAGAATCCCAAAAGAGTAGTTTCACGTTCCTCTATGGACGTCGGAGTGTCTAGCCAACCCAATCCAGTAAGATTGCAACCTGCAGAGGAAACTGATTGCCTGAAATCCATCGGGAGAGGCGTCCCATCACATCCACTGATGACCAAATCACTAACGCGATGGCGGACAACAGCATCAAGAAGAGCGTCCCGAGCATCAGAATCCAAACATAACGCATCCGTTTCAGCCCACCCAAGGCCAGTAGGGGATGCAGAAACTGAGACTGAAGGGCAGGCACCCTCACAGTGACACATGGCGAAGAAACGACGATGTAAAGCGCCATCACGATCAAAGATTGAATTTGGAGCTCGGGCATTGGAAGAGAGGGCAGAGGCAGGCATCCATCGAATTAGAATCTCAGGGATTAGGACGAGAAGGATGGAGGACTATTACCAAATCCCCTCCAATTCAGAGGGGCACGTAAGCCACCACAAGAAGAGGAGGGTGCCGTGAATACGAACACGGAAGGGGTCAAACGGTTCTGTGACCATGAGGGACAGTAATCGAGCCATGCTCAATCCAATGAGGGAAATGACCGTTAGGAAAATCAACCACGAAACGCCAATGCCGACCTCAAACAGAAGAATGGCGTCGTACCGAGCACCGATTCCCTCCACGCCTCCGATGATACCCGCGCTTTCAATCGCCATAGGATAGCCCCAAAGCCACCAGAACAATGCTGTGGTCAGGCCAAGTGTCACCCCTCCAATGGTAACAAGACGGAGCCATTTTCTCTCGCTAGGTAGTAAGCCCTCATCTGCAAATGAAAGGAGTTGCTGAGCGGTCAAAGGCAAGGTTGTAATCAGAGCCAGAAGAGCAATCATCGACCAGCGGGTACTCATCCATCCATGTGGGTCATAGATCGAGACCGTGCCTTCAGCAGCACCCAGCGGTAACGAGGATAACCACGACTCAAGAAGTGGGTCAATCTGCCACCACCAGAACAGGGTCGCCATACTGAGAACAAAGAGAAGGAGGGTGCCGCGCGTCGACAATTCATCGATGTGAGCACGCAGGGGTCACGTGCTAGGCGTAGACGCAATCGTCCACCTCACATCATATCCATCGGAGTCGGTGGAGTACGGGCAGCCAGAATCGTTCGATAGAGGCCATACGCAGCCCATGCACTACAGAAGAAGGCAGTGGACCATAGATATGCATCCGAGTCCCCAGCCAACCAATGTAGACCCAATAATGCGAAGCCGATGGTGAGTGCACCTCGTCTGAGACCTTCAGGGTAGGCCAGTTGACTGTCGAGATGGTCGGGGCCAGTCTTGTATTTTCGGTCAAGATTCTCATTCTGGACCAGAGCGCCGACAAGAAGAG
>JAKUOE010000153.1 GCA_022449845.1 Candidatus Thalassarchaeum sp. | reverse complement strand
TGGAGAAACCGAACAGAAGACCGAGCATCAGACCTGAAGGGCCATCGAAGATGTGTAGAATGGTGGTGATTCCCGTTACATCTTGTGGAAGATAGCCGACCACTTGTGCATCTGTCAAATCAATTGTCCAAAACGCATGGATGCGCGTGAGAAGTGCGACGAAGAGGATGATTACAGGTACTCGGTGTGACCATTGGGGAAACCATTCTTTGGCCAGAAGAAAGATGGGTGCGAGCAACAAAGCGATGGTCAAGACCAAGGTTGTCGCACTCGCCATGGATTGGCCTTTCATCCACGGCCGTTGAAGGTTGGGCGTGGCCGATGCGCTGAAGTTTAGCACCACATCGCAGAGAATATGGGCGAGATGGTTTCAGATTGGCGTGCCCATGCTGCTGCCAGCGAATTGGCCAAACTGGTCCAAGAACTTCGTCCAGATGAACTCGAAATATGGCTTGATTCAGCAACTCCCAGACTGCCAGAAACCGTTCGCATCAACCCTTCTCGTTCCGATGTAGAATGGACACGGGCAGAATTGCTTGGAATGGGCGCGATTCCAATCGAATGGTTCACGCCGAATGGAGGAGCATACACACTGCCTTGGGAAAAGGGAAGATGCCCAGATGAGGAGAATCGGAAGAGAATCCAAGCACTCCATTCGACAGGACGAATCACACAACAAGAAGCGGCATCGATGATGCCGGTACAAGCATTGGATGTGCAACCACATCATCGCGTTCTAGATCTCTGTGCTGCGCCGGGTTCGAAAGCGACTCAAATTGCCGAATCCCTAGACGGGACAGGATTGGTTGTGGTCAATGAACCCAATCCAGGAAGAGCCAATCATTTGGTCTCAAACACACAACGTGCAGGTCATCTGAACATGGTGGTGGTCAAAGAAGATGGGAGACATTTCCCAAGGGTTGCACAGCCAGGTTTCGATCGCGTTTTGGTCGATGCACCCTGCACGGGAAGCGGGACGACCCGGAAGAACACGGATGTGTGGTCAAAATGGAAACCGCTGCATGGACAGCAGATGTCTCGGCTTCAGGCCAGCATTCTCTGCAGAGGGGCTCTACTGCTTCGACCCGGTGGACGGATGGTATATTCCACCTGCTCAATTGATCCTCAGGAGAATGAGCAGGTGGTCGAGACTGTTCTCGAACGCTTCCCATGGTTGTCTCTGACTGATGTAAATCGTGAAGCGATTTTTCCAGGGCTCAAGACACGCCCCGGAATGACGGAAGCAACTGAGGCGTGTATCCGTGTGTGGAACGATGAGAACGACGGTTCGGGCTTCTTCATTGCAGTCTTCACTCAGACTGAGGTGGGTCATGGATCCGCGCGTGCTTCGCGCGCACACCCGCGAGATGAAGGAAGCGAACCCATTCCAATTGAACCCCAGAATCCGGGCCGGAATACGCTACGTATCCCTGAGGAAGAGGATCTGAATCTGTTTGAGGAATGGGGCATGGATTCTGTAGGCTTGGCCATGTGGCGACGAGGGCATTTTGCACATGTGAGCACAGAAGGTATTCGAGAATGGATGTGGGCGGCTCCTCGATTGACTGCGAAGAATAGACTCTTTCCAGGTGGACATTGGCAACCGATGCGAGTTCTACAAGCGGGCCAACCAGTTTGGACTCTGAGAAGGGGGCACAATCGATTGGTTTCGACGGGATTACATGGTCTTGGAGACCGTGTTCAAGAACATCGCTACGAAATTGACGAGAATCTACTGAATCGCCTACTCGATGGTGAGGAACCGGGGCGATCGACTCTGGCGGAGACCTTCCAGAACGAACGTGATGGTGGAATCTTACTGAGCCATCAAGGTGAATTAATTCCTGCGTGGCTGGCCGGAAAGCTCAGTCTCATGATGCCAGAATCTGAGCAATATATCCTCAGATGGAAACTGGGGCTGTAGTCAAGACATTCATGCGCCATCAACCATCCGCAGACGACATGGACGGGGACAAGGTCGGTTCTTGGGCACCGTTCTGCCTCGCCTTCTTGCTACTGGCGCTGACAGGATGGGGGCTGTGGACGATTCCAGAAAATACTGATTCTCTTGAGGTTGGTTCTGATGAAAATATTCCACGCTTCATCGAACATTTTCCCTCCGGTGTTGAAGACGAGGTGCCTGTCGATGATGTCCTGCGAATCTCTTGGCATCCAGAAGACAGTGAATTGGGTACTCTGAAGACAGACGATCGCTATCTTGAACTCGGGGAAATGGATGTGGTCGACCATCCATCTGAACCTGCGAACGCGGAACTCTATGCAACAATTCGCTGGGCAGATCAACAAACCCTCAATGTCACAGTTGATGTTCAAATTCTATCCGAAATCGAAAATGGAATCCTTCGGCTGATTCTAATCGAAGACGAGGTAGAGATGTTCGGCCGAACCCCTACTCAACATGCCGTTGTTCGATTGTACGACCCAACACCCATCACCGATGGAAACGGAACGGTTCATCGGGAACTGAGTTTGGTCAACGGGTTGACAATCGATGATGCGCCGCGACTGAAATTCGTGATACTACTCTCCGATATGATGACCGAGCAGAATCATGCGTTGCTATCAAGCAGTTTGCCTATCGCCGATAATGGACCCACCGACGCAGGACACAGAGCCTCGACTCTACTTGCTACTGGTGTCATCATACTGAGTCTTGCAGGTATCGTTCGTTCGGAATGGAAACGAGAAGTCATGCTGCCCAAATTGAGAGGCAGTCGAGATTCACAAGGGCGACCAATGGCTTACTTGAAAGCGGGTCTAAGGGACCTACATCTAAGAGAGGTTCGCGTACTCCATCCATGGAGGCTTGCAAAGGAGATTCGTGAGATTGATTTACCGGCTGGAACAGAAAGGACCTTTGCTGTACGCGTCAAACCGGATCGGGGAGTAGAGGAAGTTCAGACATCCCTAATCGATACAGAATGGAGTATCGAAGTGGAAGAGATGGGTGCATGGGTTCTCGATCTGACACTGCACAAAGAGCCACCGACATAGATTCAAGGTCCGTCGAGAATACCCCGAATTATGATTGACGACACCGATCGGCGAATTCTCGCCGTTCTGCTCGCCGATGCCCGCACTTCGATGCGTTAGATTGCGGAGGAGGTGGGGGTGGCGCAGGCCACTGTTTCTAATCGAGTGACTCGAATGGAAGAGCTGGGAGTCATCCATGGATACGAAGTGCGAGTTGATGCCGAAAAGGTCGGGTGGACCATGACTGTACTCTGTGGCGTTCGAATTGAGAAAGGACGCTTGATTGAAGTCCAACGGAGTATTTCTGAGGATTCACGCGTGTTCGTAATCTACGATGTCACAGGTGATTTTGTCTCGATGGTACTTG
>JAKUOE010000152.1 GCA_022449845.1 Candidatus Thalassarchaeum sp. | reverse complement strand
GAGGGGTTCGGCATCGAGGGCGTGGGACCAAATTGCGCCTGCGACGTGGTGTCGGTCAATTTGTCCAACCTCCATCGCCATCCGCAGTACAGGGAGTTCAACGCCATCCTGAAGCGGTTCGCGAAGATCCAAGATAGCCAGTCTGGCCAATGAAATTTCACGCTCGACCCATGTGGAAACGAGTTTGTTTGTACCGAGTAATACCGCATTTGTGATGGAACCTGGAAAGGGGAATCGAATGGGGTCAATTGTGGTTAATCGTTCAGGATGGAGTTGACACACACCCCCCTCGGTATCGATGAGAACGGTCCGTTCCTCGTTCCGAAGTAGGAATTGGGGGGGAGCCGGTGTGTCTGGTAGTGTCATCGACGATTGGTAGACGTGATGCTGTATGAAGGAATGGGCTGCGAATGCTGAAGGTCAATGGCCGATTCGGTCGTGCATGGTGACACTGCTCCTCGTCTCTGAACGCGACATCGCATCCACCATTCAAGGAGATGCGTTGTTGGCCCGAGGAGGGTGGTTAGAGTGTGACACTGTCGAAGGAGGCGCTGTCTGGAGACATGAGAAGCAAGATGTCTGGTTATGGTGGTTTAGTCAAGGCTTTTTGATGGAAGATGAACTGGATGTCAGATTCAGCACAGTCAATGAAATCGTTGTTGAAGAGGTCATCTTTCTTTCCCGACATTTTGCTTCGAGTGGAAGACCCAGTTTGACATTGCATGTCATCGGTGTCCCCGGGGAGACACCACGGGGAGAACGAGCAGAACACGGCGGAATCAAAGGCGAAGTCATGCTACCCAATCCGAGGTTCGCATCTTGGTACAGGTTAATGTGTGAGGCAGGACATCGCCACGGCCTGGTTCCAGAATTCGAATTGACCATCGAAACCACACATCACGGACCGTGCCTTTCTGTACCAACCATGTTCATCGAAATTGGTTCTTCAGAGACACATTGGGGTCGAAGGGATGCGGCCGAGGCCTGGGCTGACGTGATGGAGGTGGGGCTCGGACTTGATGGAGGCAAAGGTGTGGGTAACTGGGCCACCCTCAGTGCAGAAATGCGCAGTGAAGCCAAAATAATGATTGGAGTCGGAGGTGGCCATTACGCACCGAGACATACAGACGTTTTGAGGAAAACAGAATGCTGGGCAGGCCATCAGTTGGCCAATTATGCACTAGAGATGAATAAACCCGAGGATGAGGAGTGGGATCCAGATACAGGGATACTTCCTGAAGGTGCTTGGAATCACGCCATTCGAGTCAGTGTAGAAAGGACGAGGGAGGCATTTCCCGGAGGGAAAGTCATGGCCCATTTAGATCGGAAATCGTTCAAGGGTTGGCAACGAAGAGTCATCAAGAGATTGTTGGAAGAATTGGATGTGCCCGTGGGCCGCACCAGTGATTTTGAATAATCACTCGTTCTTCTCAGTGTGTCCACATCGACCACAGGTTTTGCGATCCGAATGAACGCCCAAGAATACCCCGGGTCCACATTTCGGACAGAATTCCTGCTTCCGGGTCAGTTTCCCATCCTCGATGCTGTACTTCGACCACTTGGCGGATGAACTAGGATTGTCTCCCATCACTCCTCACCCCCTGCGATTTCAGTTGCTTCTGAATCATCTACTGATTCTTCAGCAGGAGCTTCCTCTGCTGGTTTTTCATCAACGGCAGCGGATGCTTCAGAGTCATCATGGCGAGCGAGGATGTATTTCGGTTCCTTCTCAAGATCGGCCCGATTACCGTAAATGAACGCGTCACCAGTTGTCAAGGGTTGGCCGAAGCGTGTACTAACGGACTTCACGAGAACGCAGTCCTTGGTCGCACCCGGCTCCATTTTGACCACAGCATCGATGATTTCCTTGCGGGTCGGCGTCGGTGCGCCCGTGTGACGCCATTGCCATGTAATTTCAACACGGTTCAGAATCGGGTTCTCTTTTCGATCAATGATTTCCATGATGATTCCTCCATTTACTGCTGATGCCTTACCTTCAAAGCATAACTTCCAGGTGTGTCGATTTTGAGAGAACGAGCAACCTCACTACGCTTGGGGTTGAGTAGGATGGTGAACCCTTGCCAATCATCACTGAGTTGAGATTCAGGGTGGTTTGGGCATCGGGTTTCTTTCACCTTCACCTTCTCGATGTCATCTTTGTTCTTCACGCCATCAGCATTCAATTCATTTTCCCAAGCCTTCCGTTCCTTTTCGTCTGGATCACGGCCGTTTGCTGGAGCATATGCGAGGATGGCGAGAGCCTTCTTGTTCTTGGCCTTGATTTCATTGTTCGATTTGAGCCACCAACCAGGGTTTCCGGTTGGGATTTCAAAGACCTGATGGCATTCTGGACAGGCCTTGGTATTCTTCTGAGCCATGTTCTTCAGTCCTCCTCAGTGAGCCATTCGTGAGCACCCAGAGCTGTCTGCTTACATGTGAGACCGATTTTGCTCGAGCGAGGGTCGTGGGGATTCAGTGAAAGCGACACGATGCGGGCACGAACTGCGGTTCCTTCAGCCAGATAACGTCCGGATTGGCGACCTTCGATTCGGCGGAGACCGACGTTGATGTCAATCTGCTCATCGAGAATTTGGCTCTTGTGAAGTAGGGCTTCCATCGGGCCAATTCGGACGAAGGCGCCGAACTCGTGAACCTCACTGACAGCACCATCGACGATTTCATTCCCGTCCATGGTGAATAGCAGAGCCTTGAAGCGAACTTTCTGGTAAATTGCACCATCGCCGTGGATGATGCGACCGCGGCCTTGCAACTCATGATCAAAAGTCAACAGGATGTAATTGCCGTCATCATCGAATTTACCCTCAAATGCGTCATGGGCAAGGCGATCGACGTGCTCGGAAAGGGACTTGCCCTTTTCGATATACTCGGCGGGGATTCGAATCGTATCTTCGATTACTTCGAGACTGTACATTTTTCTGCCTCCACTCGGATTTACTCTCAACGGAAGGAAGAGGCCGAGGACGGATGACCCGCAGGCCTCCCGTCCCTCATCGGCTCCCGCCTCCAGAGGAGAGGTGTCCAAGACGATTCGGCGACCGAAGACCCCTCTATGAACGCTTCGCTGATTCATAATTTCGGAAAAACGTATTCTGGGGCCCTATGGGCCCCATGAATAGTCTCGGCGCACGAACCTTCAAGAGGTGTTCAGTTGGCATAATCATTGATGGCGAGCGGAGCCAATGTCGACTTACGTTCACCTATCGCGATATTCGTGATGATTTTGCTATTGATTGGGCAGAGTTTCGCACCTGGGTTCCTCACTGTCGATGAGTCCAGAGATACATCCAGTGGACGAGATGGAGAAATTTGGATTGATGGAGGTATCGCTTGGCCTCAATTCGGTCGGACGCCAGGACATGAATCGGCAGTCCCGAATCATGCCCCGTCAAATCCT
>JAKUOE010000151.1 GCA_022449845.1 Candidatus Thalassarchaeum sp. | reverse complement strand
AGACAATTCACGATGTTACGACTTGTAGAATTGATTCGCACATCGATTTCATGTCAGGTAACTCTTCCATACCTTGTTCAGTAACGATGTACGCGCGTGGTGAAGATGGATCATGCATCTGCTCCATGATGTTCGCGATGGTTGCATCAACTCCGTACATGGTGAGTTGATTTCGTGCGCGTTCTTCCAATTCATCTAGAGTCACGCCGGTCTCTAATTTGAATCCAACACGTCGAGCATCGCCGATGTGGGGCGCCAATTCATGGATGTGTTTTGGACCGGGGTGAAGTTCGAGAATCCATGAATCATCGCCACTTGCCTTCTTTCCATCAATTGGTTTCGTGTAATAATCTAGAACAGCAGCTGCGTGAACCCAGGCATTCGGTTTGGATTTAGCGACCTTTAGACACATTTCCAACATCTCATCGGGTCCCCCAGCACGAATAACATCGGGTAAATTGAATGATGGGTCTTTACTAGTTTTACCAGCAATGACGGTCACATTATGACCGAAACGGTATAGATATTCAGCGATACACCAGCCAGTCATCCCACTGGATGCATTTTGGATGGCTCTTACAGAATCGATTGGAGCGCGGTTTGCACCGAGAGTGATTGCAATATGCGATGAATCTGAATGATGATTGACCATATGACATAATTCGGCGACAATTTGAACGGGGGATGGTTGCTTGTAACGACCTTCTTCAAATGGTCCGATGATAATGGATGCATCCTCGATTCGATCCAAAAGATCTGAGGTTACTGGATCATTGAACAAATCTTCATGCATAGATGGAACAAGTATGATCGGTGAATTACGTGAACGTGCTGCAGAGCATGTCATTAGTAGTGGATGATCCATCATCCCATTCACGAATCGAGAGATGAAATTTCTGGATGCTGGGGTGACCAGAATCGCATCAAACTGTTCAAGTTGTGACATTTTTCCAGTCCACTCGGTGATGACATCGGCCTGTGATGCCCATTCTACAGCCAATGGAGTGATGACACGTGTTGATGCAGTTGTCATTATCACTGTCACTTTTGCTCCGTGTCTTCGCAATTCACGACAGATTCGTACAGTTTCAGTGGCTGCAATTCCACCGGTGACACCCAATGCAATATGTTGGCCGGCGAGTGCGTCACTATGTGAGTCGACATCGACGTCCCGCGTCATGATTCAGGGTCGAGCCCCGCCTTCATGAATCCATCCTTTCAGCATTCGTGACGGAAAGAACGATTTCCATGCACCTCATGAGCGGGGTATGAGTGATGGATTGGAGTCTGAAGAACTCAAACTCGCACACCGTCAATCTGGTGTCATGCTTGGCTTCATGCTGGGACTACTCGCCTTGGTCGTGCTTGCACAACTGAACATGTATATCGGCTCTACAGCTCTCTTCGTTGTATTGCTCCCATTACCATTTTGCATAATTGCGATTCGGGCATATTTAGATCGCCAAGCATGGGCCCTTCCATGGGTCGTTGCATTATGGGTCATCGTTATCGCGATTTGTTTTGTAATGATGATTATCGAATTCACAGCCGCGAGTAGTGGTTCTACCGATTTATGGGGTTATGCCCAAGGATTACTGTTACTATTTTTATGCTGGTCTATGAGTCAGAGATTGAGATTGTTACGTCATCCATTGTTCAGAGCCTGGTATAGTGGACAGGCACTCGCAGCCAATCAAAACATTGAGCTTCTACCCGATGAGGTGCTGGCTTCATGTCCTCATTGCCAAAGTTTGTTAGCGATTCAACCAATGGCATTGAATTTCGACGAACGATGTCCGATGTGTACCGAACCACTGGTATCTGTCGAAAGTGTTGCACAGTATGGTGAAGAAGAATAATCAGCGATGAGCCAATGTGAGGTTCTTCCACATATCTTCCGGGACTTCCATTGACAATCGCAATCCGCCCATTGCACCAAGTTCAAGGGGGTCTTCCACCGTCAATACTTCAACATCACCAAGGTCAGCGAGACGCTCTTCAATCATATCACCAAGTCCATGAATTCCGGAGCCGCCGCCTGCCAAAATCATGTTTCGACGGAAAGCATCATGATATTCTGGATTCGACCCTGAAATCAGTTCTCGGATACCAGATGCGATTGGGTCGACAATAATCTCACATGCCTCTCGGATACAATCAGTGATATCGAGTGACATGGCCTTTCCTTCGATTGAGAAATCGACAATAATCGGTTGGTCTGGTTCAGAATTTCCTACAAATGAGTAATCTTCCTTCCAACGTCGTGCCATATCTTTGGTAATTTGGGCACCGGCATACTTACGCTGAATCTCTGTAATGATGGCTGCATCAATGCGGTCACCAGCATAATTGATGTGCATTTGATCATCTGGACTGGGGACAGTACCATACACACGACACAGGTCAGTTGTACCCGCACCAATATCGATGACAAGGGTGTGTTCAATCTTGTCAAGCGCATAGGCAACAGCGAATGGTTCGGAAATAATCATGCATGCATTCACACTTCCAGCAGCAGCATCGAAAATAGCGGTCTTGTCTACATGGCTTGCTTCCGCAGGGGCTCCGATAACTGCGACGACACGGTTGTAATCCTCAGGATCTGCGAGTCCGATGATGTTGGTGATGAAGTGGGCGATGAATTTCTTGTCCTCTGCAGTATCTTTGATGACACCGTGTTCCAATGGCCGGAATAAATTCAATGCAAGACGATTTTTTAGGGCCTCTTCACCAAATAGAACGTCTCGCTTGAGGAATCCTTTGGCGATTTGGTCCTTGGGTGTTCCAATGACAGTCAGTACTTTTTCATCGTGACCATCGCTGGAAACCATAACGGAACGAAATGTCCCCAAGTCTACACCAATGTATAGTGTCTCATCTGCCATACCAACAACCTCTGGTATAGACCCAGCCTATCCGGTATTTCAACCATGCCCAATTGGTTGTTCCAATCAGTGATAGATGTAGGCATTCAAACCCATTCTTGGCAACCCTCACACCACCAGCCTCCACGTTCGGCGAATAGTGGTGCGTTGATACCACAGATTGTACATTCTTTGACGGCATCTTCACCGAAAATATCGATGACGATGCGAACATGATCTTGGTCAGTAATACCCAAATTTTGTCGCATGGCCCATAACAACTCATCCTCACTTGGAGTGATGATTCCATCGGCCAATACGATTTTGACAACCTCATGATAGTCTTGGTATACCTGAACCTCATCAGGGTCGAGGATTACTCCCAATCGTTCAACTGTCATGTTTCGACCCCCAGGGTCATCAACGAATATGACGAGACTGTCGGGATCCAAATTGACATCGCGCAACTCAATCGATACACTGGTGCCTTCTGCTGATGCATGTACCAATTGACTGGTGCGATAGATAATCCATGCAATATTGTCCGCCGTTTGCATCAGGGCACGGCCGCGTTTCCAACCCA
>JAKUOE010000150.1 GCA_022449845.1 Candidatus Thalassarchaeum sp. | reverse complement strand
CCCGAGATTGAAGCCCTTCCACAAGAAGCAGCGGAAGGAAGTCGATATCCAAAACTCAAGAAGGCCAATACCGTTCGGTTGAAGGATTCACCCCTCAAAGGGCATGTCGTCCCCCACACACATTGGGATCGGGCATGGTATCTACCCTTCCAGAAATACCGATACAGGCTCGTTGAGTTGGTAGACGATTTACTGGATTTGATGGAGAACAACCCCAAGGCATACCCTTCGTTTGAATTAGATGGGCAGACTGTGGTTCTGGAAGATTATCTAGAAGTGAAACCGGAAAATGCCGATCGAATTCGCAAATTGGTCGAAAAAGGTCGACTGAACATCGGCCCATGGTATGTTCTACCTGACGAATTCATCGTTGGAGGTGAGGCATTGGTTCGAACTCTCCTGATGGGGGAACGCACGGCCCGACGTTGGGGTGGACGTTCCGAAGTTGGGTACGTTCCAGATCCCTTTGGACACGTCGGGCAATTGCCGGCTATTCTGAAGGGAGCGGGACTCGATTCATTCATCTTCACCCGAGGTGCAGGTCCTTGGATTCAAGAGGCAGGGGGCGTTTTCAACTGGTATGCAAGCGATGGAAAAACCAAGGTTCTCGCCGTTCAACAGGTACCTGACTATCCGAGTCTGATGGCTTGGGGATTCGAAGAAAGACCGCTCGATCGAAAGGATGGATTGGATGTCAACATCGATACCGCAATGGAGCGGATGCAGCGGCTTCTCGACAAACATGAGTCACTGGGTTGGAAACCCGATGTTCTACTGTTTGGCCAGGGGAGCGACCACACCCATCCTCAACCGACCTTACCGATGTTGATTGGGAAGGCCAGTCAGAAATTCAATGGACAAATCAAGTTTGAACATTCATCATTCCCGGCCTATATCGAAGCACTCAAAGGCTGGCTCGGAAAGAAGAAAATTTTCAGATATCAAGGTGAGTTGCACGCAGGTTGGGATCGCAACATCCTCTCAGGGGTGTTCAGCGCACGGTTGTATCTCAAGCGAACCAATGACCAAACCATGCGCGTGCTACGCGATCGAGTCGAGCAACTGAGTGCCATCTCCTGTTCTCATGGAGGGCGATTCCGCGGAGAGCGACTGGATTTGGCTTGGAGAGAGATACTGAGAAATCATCCACACGATGACATCTGTGGATGTAGCGTCGACGAAACACACGACGACATGGAAGTCCGCTTCAATCATGCCCAACAAGTAAGTGCGATGTTGGAAGAAGACCTGAGAATGGAACTTCGAGAACAAATGGACCTCTCACATGATGATCGTGATGCGGTTCCCATCTTGTTCCATAACCCTCTCTCGAAGGCTTGGTCCGGATCACTGATGATTGACCTTGCAGTGCCTAAATTCCGCTGCTGGCTCGATCATGGATTGCCGGTGAAGATACTGATGGCGGCGCCTTCTGGCGACTGTATGATTCACACTGCAGGTCTGCAAATAACACCGAAGTCGTGGGATTTGCATGTCCATGATGACCGGGTCGCCAATGTCGAACTACCCCGAGTCATAGGGCGGATTCACGTCCATCGTCTTCCACCTGGGCTCTCTGTCGCACATATACTGCCTGGACGAGGCAATACCAATCTGCCCGCAGAACCCGTCAACCTTGGTGGAGAATTCGGACGAACCGATTGGATGGACAATGGATTGGTTAGAGTCCTGTTCAGAGCCGATGGGCGATTTGACATCATGGATCATGCGACGGGACGCCACATCGTTGGTGCCGGTCGGCTTGAAGACTCTGAAGATGCGGGAGATTCCTATGATTGGTCCGCCGGTGGACATCCAGTCCCACAAGGTGATGGGCGAGGTTCCAAGATGCCGGAGCGTGTCCTTTCGACAGATACCCGATTTGCGGATGTGGATGAGGCGAATCGCCAGGTGTACTTGACCATCGAAGAACAGGATGACTGGACAGCCACAGTTCGACTACACGTCGCGTGGGCTCTACCAGCTCGGTTCGATGATGCAACACAGAAACGCAGTGAGGAAATGGAGTGGAACACGATTGATCATTACATCACATTGCGCAGCGGGCATGCGATGGTTGAAGTTGAGACTTGGGTCAACAATGCTTGTGAAGATCACCGATTGAGGTTGCATGTCCCCACTGGTGTGGATTCAAAGAATGTCCTCGCAGGAGGTGCCTTCGATATCATCGAGCGACCGGCGAATTGGCCACATCATCCAGATTGGGAACAACCCCACGTTCCGACACACCACTTCAGCGATGTATTGATGTCACACGACAATGATGGTGGAGTGGCACTATTCTGTCCCGGTTCCAACGAATATGAAGCCATGACCGGTGAAGATGGGACAACATTGGCAGTGACATTGTTGCGAGCAACAGGACACCTCAGCAGGGACGGGTTCGCGAGTCGAAGAAATCGGGCTGGGCCAGTCTTTGAAGCACCTGGTGCTCAATGCAAAGGGACCCATCTCACTCGCTGGGCTGTCATGGCCTACGAAGACTCGTGGGCAGAAGCCAGAATCCATCAAATCGCAGAGACCTACGCATGTCAAGCAAGCATCATCTCAGCTCTTCCACTTCCACAATTGGATGGAGAATTCGATGAAGTCTGCACAAGTGGTTCCCGGGGGCAACGACTCCAACCAATTCGGCTTGTAGGTACTGGGCCGACGCCAATCATCGCCTGCCTGAAACATGCAGCGGATGGCAATGGAAGCGTGGTCCGTCTGTACAATCCAACCGATGAGGTATGGGAAGGTCGAATCGAGACCGATCTACCACTGTTCAATGTCAGAGGATGTGATTTGCTGGAGAATGAAACCACGAAGCCACGGATTTCAAAATCCGGCTGGCCGGCAAAACTCAACGGCAAGTCCATCGGCACATGGCGCTTCAACTGAGGCCATACTATGCCGGAAGAGGCGGACATCCAACGATGCTTCGCCACCGAATACGTGACTGCGAGACAGAGACTGCTCGATCGAGCAGAGAAAATGGAAATTTCAATTGAGACCAAGGCAATCTCGGAGAAAGGGCCGCACGAGGAGACACTGTCCACTGATTTCGTTTGGATTGGTCCACCTGAGGCATCAAAACTGATTCTCCATTCATCAGGAGTGCATGGTGTCGAAGGGTTTCCGGGTTCAGCTGCCGCGATGTGGATTATGGAGGGAATCAGTTCGGGTGAATTGACGCTGCCCGAGGATTGTGCTATCGCCTTCGCTCATATCATCAATCCATGGGGGATGGCTTGGGTGCGTAGGGTCAACGAGGACAACGCAGATTTGAATCGAAAATTCCTCCCACCCGGGGAAGCTTACGAGGGTGAACCGGAGAATTACGCCCAACTGGATCATCTATTGAATCCAAAAAGAATGAAGAAAGGTAGAGAATACTACAAGATTAGAGCCGAATGGCATTCATTCCGTCTCGGCGTTGCACACGC
>JAKUOE010000015.1 GCA_022449845.1 Candidatus Thalassarchaeum sp. | reverse complement strand
CAGTTGTTTATACAATTCATACATTCCTACTGTTATACCCATTAGCAATAGTCCTACAAGCCACATGATATTATTATATTTATTGAATAAATAGTAACCAACACCACCACTTAAAATTATAGATCCAAGCAATGTGTAGGCAGCAGTCATTGCTTTTTGAAAATTACGATTTGGTTTTTGCACAATTATTGACTAGAGGTATTAATTTTTTCTACTTGAGGTTCTTTGGCTTGTAGCATGTTACACATACCATCAAAATTTGCACCTTCTTCCATAGTTATAATAGACGCTTTAATATTCCCTATTAGCTTACAACTTGGTCCCAAAACTACTTTTTTATCTACATCAACATCGCCATTGACTTCACCGCTAATAAAATTAGACTGGGCTTTAATATTTCCATCAATAGTAGATCCTTTTGCAGTATTAACTGTCCCGGTTGAAATAATATTCCCATGAACTGTACCGTAAACAATAATATTACCTGATACATTAATATCGCCTTTAATATTAATTTCAGGAGCTAATATTGTACCCAATGAATTTTGTTTGTTATCTGATTGAAACATCTTTTTCTTTATACTCCTCGATTAAATTTCTAGTGTCAATAATAAGGTTATTATGCCAAATTTCAAAATGTAAATGTGGCCCCTTATCATTTTCTGATTTTCCAACATGTCCAATAATTTGATTTTTTTCAACGAACTCTCGATTAGATACCAATCTTTTATTCATATGTGCATATAAAGAATAATAATTATTAGGATGAACAATAATAACAGTATTACCTAGGTAATCAATGTTATCAGATAATACCACAAATCCTTTTTGAGTAGCCATGACATCAGATTTAAATATTGCAGCTATATCTAATCCATTATGAGGATTTTTTTTATCTTTAATAATTCCTCGTGTAATTATACCATCAACAGGCTTACTTATAGGTAAAAAATTATTTAAATTATGATAATCTTGTAATAAATCAAATTGAAGTAATAACGAATCAGATACCATATCTTGTTTTATAAATAAATCTAACATGCTTTTTACTTTTTGTTCTTTAATATTAAGATTAGTAAGTTGCTCTCTATATGAATGCTGGCTATAGTATTGAATCAATAAATAGCTTGCTATAATAAATCCAGCAATGGTAACTACTACACCAATTTTTATAAATAAGTATGATACACTAAAATTTATATTTTTTTTGGTTTTTTCATTTATAATAATGAATGAGATTTTTTTATTGTTCATTTTTAATTTTTTTAATGATTCTAATCAAGTCCTTGAGTGAAGGCGCCCTGTCAATTGAAGAGGCCTTGTCTATTCTTCATCGGGGTTAGAACATGTCTGAAATCGAATACGAACCCGATCATGTGAAGCATAGTATCGGAGGTCGAGGCGGCCATATTTTCCGCCGTGCCTTCCACATGGGAATGGCCGCAGTCCCTTGGGTGTACTATGTTCATGGTGAAGAAATTGCAGATATCTTTTCAGCGTCCCCTCTCCAATTTGTCGCGTTTTTCGGCCTCATTGCAGTGGTTGTGGAATCCCTCCGAATCCGATTTGGGATTGTGATTGTTGGTCAGAGAGAATATGAGAGACAACAGATTAGTGCGCTAGCTTGGGGCACCATCTCCATTTCCCTCGCCATTGTTGCATTGGCGCCTTGGGAAGGTACTGGAGATACACATGCCGGGTGGCTTACAATACCCCTAATCCTCTGTTTGACCTTTGGTGATCCAGCCATGGGTGAGGGCCGTCGCATGGGTCTGGATAATCGCTCGGTCTATGCGATTGGGACCGTCATCTGTGGATTGATTTGGCTTCTCTGTGGATATTTCTTCGGTACGCCATACTGGATGGCTCTGTTGATGGGTCCGTTGACAATGGTTGCAGAATTGCCCAAACTCAAGTGGATTGACGACAATGCGACCATGGTTCTCATCCCTCTGGCTGCAGTCTTACTGATTGCCCCGTTCCTGTGATTGCTCCGTCCACACACGCTACGTTTACAAAGCGAATTCCAGTGGGCCATTCATGGCTGAGGATTTTGTCGACCCTCTTACCGATGATGCTCCTGGGCAAGGCCTGTACATCTTTGCCTACTTGTTTTCGATGCTCACCTTGGCAATCACCATGGTTCTGTACACGTGATTGCTGGGAATCACCTCCCGCGCCTTGAAATGATTCGGACACACCCCACATATCATGTGCGGCATCGCAGGTCTGTTTGGTCCCGATGGCGATGATTCACAAATCGCACATTCCATGGCCTCACTCCTCGCACATCGAGGTCCAGATGGAACGCGCACATGGTCCGAATCTTGTCAGAATGGCGGTATTGGATTCGGCCACACACGCCTGTCCATCGTCGATATTCAGGGCTCTAACCAACCGTTACATTCTGACAGTGGTTGTGTTCTGATTGTCAATGGGGAAATCTACAACCACAAACAGATTCGAGAATCTGAACGGACATTCTCGTTTCGAACCAAAGGCGATGGTGAGGCCATCCTAGCTGCCTATGATTCTCGTGAAGATGATTTCACTTGGGTCCAACGTTTGAATGGAATCTGGGCTTTTGCGCTGTGGGACCCTAAACGTGAGCGGCTGTTTCTCTGCAGAGATCGTTTGGGCGTCAAACCACTCGTGCGAACTGTCACCGATGATGGAACACTGCTCTTTGGTTCTGAGGTGAAAAGTCTCCGTGGTCATCCAGAACACACACCCGAACTCGACATGGAGGCGCTTGTCGCCCGAATTGCGTTTGAATACCCTCTAGATGAGACCACCTTGTTCGATGGCGTCCATTCCGTTCGCCCAGGGACCATTGAGATGTGGAATCTCGATGAGAATGGAGCACAACTTTCGCAAGTCAACATGTGGGTCAGAGAATCCACTCAGTCATCCGGACACCCATGGTCTGTATCCAATGCCCCTGCGCTCTTGGAAACTCTCACGACATCAATCGCTGATCGCCTGATGTCTGATGTCCCCTTGGGCATCATCCTCAGTGGTGGTCTGGATTCCGCCATGGTCGCCGCTCTGGCCCATGAGGCCTCAGAACGCACCGGCTATCCCCTGCCTGCGTGTTGGACTGTCGCTGAATCAGAGGACAACCCCGATTGGATTGCTGCCGAGAATGTCTGCAAGACCCTAGATTTAGAACACCATCAACACCTTCTGGATGATGCTGTATTCACTACCACCCTTCCTGATTTGGCTTGGTTTGGAGAAGATTTGGATGTCACCGTCCTTTTCTTCCAGCCCCTATTTTCCAAAATGGCTGAATCGGTGACAGTGGGGCTTTGTGGACAGGGTGCAGATGAACTCCATGCGGGCTATTCACGATACAGAAACCTCCCGCAACACCGCGATTTGATTCATTCAAGATTGTCTGCTTCTGAACACCCTTTCGCCTCGGCCCTACGTTCGGGTTCTATTGATCGGACAGGGTGGAGAGGGAATCACAACCCCGATTCTGCATTCTCCAATCTCACGAACACGTTGAATTACGAAATGAACCATGGTCAACTGAGTAATTTCCAACTACGCCTCGTCGATCGTCATAGCATGGCGCATGGTTTGGAGGTTCGCGTCCCCTTCCTCGGCTCATCTCACATCGAAGCGGCCAATCGCCTTCCCCTTGAGTGGAAACTCTCAGAGGATACAGAGAAGTTGGCATTGCGGGAAGCGGCCAAACTGACCCGCCTCCCGATGGACATCGTACAACGTCCCAAACTGCCCGCAGGTCGTGCAACGTCCCCTTCGATGATCGAAGAACTCCTGTCCGAACTGAAGGGGCATGCGGAGGAGTATGCCAATGACATTCCCTCTATCTCCAAGATGTTCAAGGGTCAGCCTGAAATCAGCCTCGGTCTTCGTTTGTTCCGCTCCCTTCATCTGGTCGATGGAGGGCTCGGTCGACATGGAAAGGATTTGATGACCTTGCTAGAGGATGTGAACTGATGTCTTACCTTGGCCCAGATATTCTCTCTGCGCTTGAGTCGAAAATCATCGATAAACAGGGTGAATTGGAGGCTTGGTTCGCCGAGAAGCGAGCCGAATTGACAATGCCGATTTACGGTTCTGTCGATATCCGCGATGCCCATTGGAAGGTCGCAGTCGTCGACGCCAATCAGTACCCTGCTGGCTTCAACAATCTCAACGACGGTGATATTGGTGCACATTTGCGTGAAGCGATTGGGGATCTGCGTCACATACACATCTGGCCAGAAGCTCATTCTCGAAATCCTGGTTATCAAGAGAACATTCGAGCGCTGGAGCAACTCCTAGAGGATGAAGGGTATGCTGTGACGACTGGCATTCTCGACGTTGATTCCGGCATCCCCGTTTCAGTGAACGGAGCCATTCCGGACCTGATACTTCTGAACAATGACTTGACGGAGGGTGCCCTTCCTGACTTGGGCGTCCCCATCTCACCACCACCACAGATGGGTTGGTACCAACGTCGTAAATCAGACCATTTCAGAGCCGCACAACCCTTTCTGAATGAAGTTTCTCAAATTCTAGAGATTGATCCGTGGCTTCTCTCGACTCATTGGCTTGTATCGGAGGATAAGTGCCTTGAGAAAGACACGTGCCGCACGCTATTGGCGGCCGAAGTGGATGATTTCCTCTCCTTTATTCAAGCGAAATACGATGCCTTCGGAATCGAAGGAAAACCGACCTTATTCGTCAAAAATGATGCTGGGACATACGGCCTTGGGATCTTGGAGATTACTTCCGGAGAGGAATTGTTGAATCTCTCAAATCGAAAGATGAACCGTCTGACGTATGGAAAGGGCGGCGCTGACGCTGAAGATTTCCTGATTCAGGAAGGCGTCCCTAGTGCCCTATCTTCAGAATCAATGGTTGTGGAACCGGTTGCATATTGTGCAAATGGTCGCGTAGGCGGATGGTTCTATCGCGCCAATGCAAAAAAGGGTGCGATGGCCAATCTGAACAGCCCGTCTTCCGTCTTCCTCTCTCCAAACGAGATACAGGATGAGGCCATTCAATCCCGTCGAAATCACTGGCATATGCTGGTCGCAGAAATCGCCATGTTGGCGATGGCTGTTGAGGCGAGTCAGTTTACGAATCGTCCGTAGTCTCATCATCCGCCATTTCAGGGGGAGAGTCCATACCCATAATCTCGTAGTTTGAAGGGAATAGTGCAACGATTACACCGGCAATTCCAACGATCAAAGCCCACCAGAACATCTTGTATTTGATCGCCATCTCCAATGCGATTGCAACCAGTAGCAGGCCACCCAAGTTGGAAATCCAAACCAATCGCTTGAATGTTGCAAGACCGACACCTTTTGTGGTCCCTGTGAGAGAATCTGGACCGAATTCTGCTCCGAAGCGAACCGGTTCCTCATCTGCCATGGTCATGCCTCCTATCGAGAGTTTTCAATGGTTGTCAACGGTCAATCATGATGATGGCGTCTGTTGGGCAGGCCAGAACACACAATCGGCAACCTGTACAGGGGTCTCGCAAAACCTTGGCTTTACGATTGACTTCGATGTCGAGGATGGGGCTCGCTAGAGGTGTGTCGTAGATCTCGATTGCATCATCATCACAGACAATTCGGCACTGGTCACAACCGATGCACAATTCTTCCTTGACGAAGGCAACCGTCCCTGGTCCACCTTTGACCTTCTCTCGCGCTTCCGTACGCATGGAATTGAGTGCAAGACGAATCCTGGCAGCCTCGCCGAGCCGGCGGGCCTCCAACTCCTTGAGTGAAGTCATGGTTCGCCGGAAGCGTTCATCTTCTCAAGACTTCCCTATGCAAAGAAGGTCAACCAGAGTGGATGAATCGATACCAGTAAGCCACCCTGACTCCCTCAACATGTGTTTTGCCAACCACAAGACATTCCGTTTGCCCAAGCATTGACTATCGAAAGTAAAATCAAACCGATAATTATGAGCCCACCAATCAAAACCGCTGGTGGTACCAAGTAGCGCAAATCAGATAGTGACAATTCTGCAGGTGGTTTAATCTCAATACCGTTTGATTCTTGCTCCCAAAGAAATTCTTCTTCACAATATGGGCATTCAAACAATCCAAACTCATCATCGTCTAATTCAATGTCTTACTCACAGTGAGGACATTCAATTTCGACCAAGGCTCTCACGCCTGCTTCTTCGCCTCAACTTGTCTAGCGAGGAATGAGACCACGTCGAGGATTTCGAAATCGTGTTTCGGGTCTCCTTCAAACTTGAGACACTCAAAGTGTGACACACACTTGGGACAGGATGTCAGCATGATATCTGCTCCCGTGGCTCTAACCTCATCGAATCGTTGTACACGCAGCGCTCGACTGTCCTCGTTACAAGACATCATGCTGGACACACCGCAACAAAGGGCATCTTCCTTGGTGTGTTCCATTTCGACCAAATCGACGCCATCGACTGCCGAGACAAGGTCTCGGGGTCCTTCGTAAATTTCCATCTGTCGTCCGAGCCTACAGGGGTCGTGATAGGTCACAGTCACATCATCTTCGGACTTGAGGTCCATGTCGAAGCCATTCTCGATGAGGAACTCCGTGGTGTGCATGACCTTGATTCCATCGAGTTCGTAGTCCTTGGCGAAGGTTCTGAAGCACTCAGCACAACTTGACACTAGAGTATCGATTCCACTGTCCATGATTTTCTTCTGGTTGTACGCCTTCAACTTCTCGAAGACCTCATCCATTCCCTGCCACTTCTGATCGTGGCCACAGCACTTGAGGAAGTCGCGACCCAGATAGGAGACTTCCTTGTCCATCTCCTCAAACAGGGTGAATGCCGATGTGGTTGCATCCCCAAGGTTCATCTCACCCTCATTCACATGGCTGAAAATCATCTCTTGGTCGAGATAATCGACACATCCAGGGTAGTATCCAACGCTTGAGTCAATGGGGTAATCTTCGATTGAGATGAAGTCAGCGTCTCGCTCTTCCTCCGCCTCTGCTGCGAGAACAGCTTGTAGTACGGTGTGAGGGATGTTGGATGCAGGTGGGCCACCGACGGTGAGTGCACGACGCATATCGACGTATGAATCGTAGTCCACGAGTTGTGGACAGGCATTGGTACAGGCTGTACAGGTGAGACAGGAGTACATCGGTACACCATCATCCTCGTTGTTCCAAGTGTTGTAAATGATGTTCAATTTGTCACCGGCAGTGAACAGGCGAACTGGACATGCATCGTCACATAGATCGCAGCCGTAGCACTTGTTCATCTCGTACTCATAACCTCGGGCCATGCTCCGCATTCCCATGAAGACGACAGCACCGACACCCAGACAGGGGATGAACAACGAATAGATGAGTTTGGCATCCAAACTCTTCGGGTTCTTCAGGTAGGTGGGGTTCTCGACAGTGTACGCTGAAAGGCTGGCGATGTCCAGCCCGATATCTGCTCGGGTCAGATTCTCTGCATCATTTCGATTGAGTGCCTGTCCATTGTCTCCCATCAACAACGGCTGATAGGCGATTACATTGACACCGGCAAAGACGGTGTAGGACGAATTCACACCCGTCCATAGCGTTGAGAATGAGATGGAATAATCTCCGGCGTCCAGTTTCAACATACTGTTCTGACAAGCGCCCTCATCGATGACTGAGCCTGCACTATCACTGACTGTGAGTGTCCCCGCTCCTGAACCGATGCCCCACTCACTGGAACGTTCGCCGCAGGCGATATCGACGTACACCTTGTCAAGTCCGAAATCCTCGATTTCGATTGACCATGATTGGGAAATGGAGACCTCTCCATCGACATCGTTTCCAGATAGAGCCCATTCTTCAGACACTCCATTTCGCCCAATCGATGTATCGGTATGGTGGTTGACACCACTGAAATCGATCAGATTTTCCTGAGTCGGTTGGTAGATTCCCCAATTGAGGAAATGACTCGCCGAAACCAGACAGAAATCTGAGCGGCTGTATGCATCTTCACCTTCGAACTTCTCATCTAACCAAACTTCGTTGGCCACACTCTGTTCGTAAGTAAGGCACTCGTGTTCGATGGACTCCCAATGGTGTCCTTCATTGATGTCAACCAGTGTGTCCACCGGTTGGCCACGGAGTTCTTCCAGCGCTTCGACCTCCTCCATTGCTCCAAGGCCACCTTGATTCCAGAATCCATTGTCGTAAACGGGCCAGGTGACTGTGCAGAGTAGTACAGTGACAACCAGCGTCCCGAATGAGACCTGCTTCCCCAGTTGAGGCGTGGTTCTGGCACCGATGGATTTGACCAAGAACCAGCGAATGCCCATGTACAGGGCAATCCATAAGAAAATCCCAGTTAGAATCCAGGGTACTGCATTGAAGAGATCCGCGAGCCATGGCTCTCTCGTTCCACAATTCAATCCGGCATGTGAGTTGAGTTGACAGAAATCGGTCCGATTCTTGGCGTATAACTCCAAGAAGATATTGATCGAGAATACGCTGATGAACCAAACGTGTGCAAGGTAGACTGCACCCCATGTGGCAAACCATGGGTCTTCCACGCCTCGCTGGGCACGCCCACCAAGGAATGGTGGGAGGGTGAGGATCATGACCGGCAATCCTGTGATTGCTGCCCCCCACCATGCGGCATTCCAAGCGATGACCGGTTGGCCGAAGAATTCCCCGATGGGTCCAGCCGGAATGTCGAATTGTGGGAGGTATTCACCCCATCGAAGATATCCGTAACTGAATAGAACGTACCAGTCGGGGAAGACGAATCCGGCTTGTGCATAGGGGTCGGCAGCACTGTGCAGTGGTGGGGGAATCAACCAGGAGTAGAAGCATAGAACAGCCGTCATGGCTGCGAGAATGATTGCATCTCGAAGCACTTCATGAGGCCAGAATGCGTGCCCGACAAACACCCTGCGTCGCTCAGTATCAGCTGAGCGCAAACTATCCTTTTCGCGGACATACGTGTCGGCGATGCGGCCTAGATTCTCGATGAGTCCCATTCTTCATTCCTCCATCAATGCGGCTCCGCAATCCCCTGTACCCAGACAATGAACAAGTGAATGATGATGAGTGTGGTCACAATCACTGGCAGGATGAATACGTGAAGGAAGTACATCCTGGTCACGGTTTGGTAGGTCAGCGTGGTCCCTCCGAACATGGCGTTGGCAACCCATGATCCAATCAGAGGGGTACTATTGGCCATGTTGATGCCAATTGTTGCCGCTCCAAATGCCAGACTGTCCCAGGGTAGAAGATAACCAGAATAACCGAAGAAGATGGTGAAGAACATCAACCCGACTCCGATGAGCCAATTCAATTCACGTGGGTTTCGATAAGCACCTGTGAAGTAAACTCGACACATGTGTAAGAATACTGCAGCCACCATGAAGTGCGTCGCCCAATGGTGAATGGATCTAATGATGTACCCGAAGGGCAATTGCGTCATGATGAATTGCATGCTCGAGTATGCAGGTGTTGGATCACCCTCTCCTCCAGGGACATAGTAAATGCCGAGAATCGTACCTGTGATGACCAAGATGATGAACGCGAGGAAAGAGATTCCACCCAAGCAGTACAATGGATACCAATACCAGATGATTCGTAGTTTGTACTTCTCGGCGTGGGTCAGCGGCATCTGTCGATGCATGCTGTGGTAGGCATCTCGTGACATGGCCCAGTAATCCTGAACTCTAAATCGTGTATCGAGCCAAGAAAACACCCAAAGGAACGCTTTCTCGACCAAACCCAACTTCCCGGTCGACTCGACAGCTCTGAGGATCTCTTTTCGAGGCATTTCTTCATTCTCCTTGCGGAGAGTAAAGGCCACGATGACCGTTATTACAGCGATAAAAAGTCCCAATAACCAAACTTGCAGCATCATTTTTCACCTCAATCGCAGAATGTATACCATTCCTGGTATGTGTCTAATCCCTCAATCACATCGTCTGTGACAACAAATGGAATGAGTGGGAGTCCAACGGGAGCAGGGCCACCAGTCAGACGTACACCGAAGTATTCGAATGTCGACCCATCATTTCGATTCCGGTTGGAATTCTTCTCTAGCATTGTAGGGTCATATCGAGAAGAATGGCAGATACAGAACAGTTTGTTCCCTCCTGCATCGACTCCGCCGGGTAACCAATTATCTGCCGTGAAATCGTTGGCGACCAATTGCCAACCTGGAATACAACAGAGATGGGGGCAACGGCTGAACAAGAGGAGGATATTATCGTGGGGTTGCAAAGTCAAATCTGGACTCCCATCTTCCAATGTGACATCAAAGATTTCGCGACCATGTCCAACAAAGGCACCGGAAGCATCTCTCCCTTCACCATATTGTATTCTCGGCACCCCTTCCGCAGGAGGTTTGGATTCATTTTCTTCGTGAGGGATGTAAACGATATTGATTGGCATCCCGCTCCAGACACCTTGTGCACCAGCCATGCCCGTGTCCGAGTTTGCTGCTTCGGCAACCAAGTGAGATTTCTTCATGAGTTGCAAATGCATATCTCCGTACCAAACCGTATCTTCCGCTCCGGAAGGAACCCAATATTTGACGCCTGTAGCTGCTGAACCGGTTGAAGCCTGGCCCATGAGGAAAGAAGCGAAACCAACTGCGCCCAGACTCGCCATTGCGATGACACCACCGGCGGCATTGAATGTGTATTTCATGAACCGGCGCCGATCCAGCGTGGTCACTTCTCGACCATTTGATTCATCCTCTCCTGCTCCGGGAGCCGGTCTGAGTCGGAATTGCCTAGCCATAATCACACCTCGTATTCGACCCAACTCTCAGGGTCCTTTGTTCCGATGAACTTGTTGCGTCGATGCTTGACAATCACTGTATCAGGCATCACCCACTTGAGATAGACGATGCCCATGATAATCAATGTCGTCAACATCATCGCCATGAAGAAAGATAGCAGTTGTTGGTCCCAATGGTTGAACAAACCGTATGCGAGGCCACCTGACCAGTAAATGGTCCAGAATAGACCCCAAACGAATACGATGGTGACCAACCAAGATGAGGCGCTAGGAGATATGCTCGATCGAACAATGGTCCCAGGTTCAGGGGTATTGAAAACACCATGGTCGACGGCAGTGACGTACTCTTCTTCAGTGAGATTGACTCCATCAAGAGCGGTTCGAGCATCCTCTAAACTCACTTCGCCCGACTTGACCTGCTTCAGCAGGCGCATGACCACATCATCACTCAAAGTTGATCACCTCGACGTAGATGCTTCATCCGGAGACGTACAAGATTGGACCGGCCTTTGTAATGCCGACTGAACCCATATCTTAGGAAGAAGCCACAGAAGAGAATCACGGCAACAACGGCGCCAAAGCCGAGAAGACCGAGCCAGTGAGCACGAAATGGTGCACCCATATGGTGCAAATCGATATGATCACTCTCGGCTGCAGGTGGCGCCACATCTCCATTGCCGGCGAAGATGGTCCGTGTATTGCCTGAATCTTCACCTTCACCCAAGGAGAAAGAGAGGCGATTCCAAGCATCTCCGATTGGAGCACCATCTCCATCGACACTGTTCCCTGCCAACCAGAATGTCACATCACCACTTCCAGTGGCGGGGGCTGTCCAGACAATCATCCAAGCTCGATCGGTTGGATTGCTACCGGCTTGGGTATGCGTAAGCGACGTGGCATCGTCACCGTTCTGCACCATGTCCTCGTACCCTGCTCCTGCTGACAACGCTCCATCGGACACGAGAAGTGAGAATCCACCAGATGCGGTACCTCCGATTTCAGGGCCTCCGATGATCTCAATCTTGAGTGCGTAAATCTGGTCTGCAGCATACTGGTAGGGTACATCAACAACCATGACTGTTACCGAATCGTCAGGGGCAATAGCATTGCCAGAATGGCATGTGCACCCGGTCTTGGCTACATCGGTCCCACCTTCGGCTTCACCTCCTGTAATTCCACTCGGTCTAGCCTGAGATGAACCTGCAATCAGCAACACGACGAGTAAACCGATGAGGATGTGTCGGACCCGTTGTGTTGATGTTGACATCGTAAAGGCTCACCTATGGTGAGCGGTCGAATTGAATACCCTCCATAAACGTTCCCCGCTCAGCACGAGCAAAATACCCCGCAGTACACCGAATCTCGTGCGCCCGCGTCGCGAGCAATCAGGCGCAGTTGTGAATAGCCCTAGACGCCTCCCAAGGCCATGGCCGAGCGAACATGGGAGAATACATACGAGCTCACTGACGAGCAATTGCAGCAACTTGAGGATGCTGAGTCTCTGATGGAGCGCATGGATTTGGCCGGCGCCGAGAGTGTTTTACTGGCCATGCTGGAAGATACGCCCGACTGTATCCCCGTCCTTTCCAACCTCGGCCACCTCTATGGCAAACATCTTTCAGAATTTGAAACAGCAGTAGGTTACTACGATCGTGTCTTGGAGATTGAGCCCGACAATGCCTGGGCCCGAGATGCTCGACGTCGATATTCACGATATGTCGGACGAGATTGACTCGCACAACCCTCATGACCCCTCGCGTCAAGCGAGATACATGGAGGAGGGTGAACTGCTCATCGCCGGACTGGGGAGTTTGGGCTGTGCATGGGCCAAAGCCGCTCACGCCCGCGTCTCTAAATGGGTTGATTTGGCCCTCATCGATGCCGACGATTCTTCGATGGAAGATGGTCGGCATGCGAACTGTCTGCTACTGGGAGATTCCCCCTCAGAGGTCGGGTGCGCTGGGATGCCTCAACTGGCTGAAGCCCGGATGCGTTCCTTGCAACCCATCGCATCCCATTTTCTCGAGAAAGCCGAACTCGTCCTTCTATTGACTGGACTCGGTGGAGGTTCAGGTTCAGGTGCCTCGGTTGAATTTGCCCGACAGGCTGCTCAGGCCGGTTGCTTGGTCATCTCCGTTGCAGCGATGCCCTTTGAAGCACAATCAGCACGACAGAAGATTGCCGAAGATGCCCTCCCTCGTCTTTCCAAAGTCAGTCACGTCTGTGTCGAATTGAGCCTCGACCGGATGGCTTGGCAGGCACGCGAACGAGGTGTAGATTGGCAACAGGGTTCTGCTTGGGTCGAGGAACTCGTAGAGGGATTGCTGCGACCACTGGCCAATGTTGGACTCATTAATCTGGATTTGATGGATCTACGTGCAATCGTCTCAAAATCTGGCGGCTCCACACTCTTGGTTGCTGAAGGCCATTGTGATGAGGCGCAGGAACTCTACGAGAGGGCTCGTTCATCGCCCCTTGCCGCCTTATCTGTCGGCGGAGCCACTGGCTGCTTATTGCAGGTCGAAGGTGGCCCTCACATGACGCTCAAGCAAGTCGAAGCAGTCGCAGATGCATTCACCGATGGCCTCTCAATCGATGCCCAAGTCATCATCGGTGCCCGCGTATCTCCTGACCTAGAGGAACGAATGCGAGTTGTTGCAGTTGTGAGCGGCCTTCCCCGTGGCGCTTCTGACGGCTTGGTTTAATCCAAGTCCACGAGTTCAATCTCATCATCTTCAGTGATGGGCGCGGGTATGTCAAGTTCAACCTCTGCTTTTTCGATTGGCTCATCTTTAACTTCCTCGGACTCTTCTACGACTTCCTCTGATTCACCATCGTCCTCTTCATCCAATTCCCGTTCAGAATCGATCCATCGAGCCAACTGTCCGATTCGCCATGAATGAATCCACATCATGGTTCCAGCGGTGATGAGGTGCCCGATTCCGATTGTCGCTGACATTCCAAATCCGCCTACAGCTCCATCAGTGAGTTTTGTCCCTAGGACCGAAATCATCGCGATTGAACCCGAATAGGCCATTCCGAACGACAAGCCCCAGAATACGGCATTCTGCTTCGTGAACAATTTGAATCCACGACGATGCGTATCTTTGGCCAGACTCCAGATGGCGGCAATCACGGTGATAATCATCAACAGAAATTCTTCGATGATGAGGAAGACGCCCCAATCATCGGAGATGAATCTCCGGTACGCACTGAGAAGATGCCATGTGACAAAGATCTGCATGAACAGGCCCCAGGCAAATCCGAAAGCCGCCGTATCCTTGCGTTCCGAATCAATGATTCGCCTTTCGGTCGTGTACCAGAACAGGATGGCCTGGATTGCCACGGCCGCAATCGCGAACAAAATGGGTCCCATCTTCTCAATGATACTCATATCTTCTGTGCTCTTTGCCCCTGATACCAGAGCCCAGTATGTCAGACCTGCAAAGATTCCGATGATTGCCATGTGTGTTGTCGTCGAGCTAATGCGCATGGATGTCCGATGGATTGAATCGATTCGCACGGCCCGCCCTCCGACAAAAATACGCAGACTGGTCGCCAGTGCCCGTCCTTGAGCCAGTGACCAAACAACAAAGAGGCCTCCGAGAGCCATCGCCCAATAGTTGACTTGTTCAATACCGGATTCTGAATTCAAGAATCCTGCGACGAGCATGAATGGGATGAGTCCAAGCAAAATTGGAGAAATCCATGAGGTGAAGATCCGTATGACATACATCATCATCTTCTCCATAAATGAAATGCCCTTGGGCAGAGGTTGGAAATGACTGAAACGGTGGATGACATCCATTTCCTGCATCCATGCTGTCAGGGCGTAACCAATGGATAGTCCGATGTAACCTGCGATTCCGATGGCGAACAATGAATCAGAATTCGACGCTGAAAGTAAGTACAATCCGGTCCCGGCCAAACCGAGTAGAATCACATGCGGTAGGGTAGAGGGGCTGACGAGATTGCGAACCACATCGGTAATTGTCGGCGCATCAGCACCATCTTCAGACTCGTCCATCAATCACTGCGAGTGTGCGAGGCCTGTTAAGTCCGACGACTGTCGGCGTCCCATGGCGAAGCGTTTGACGAAGGCTCACAGAGCCAAGCGTCGATGGGTAGGTCTGAACGTTTCAAACTGCAATGATCGCAATGACTTGAAATCCAAGATTGCTACCATGGCACCTGTGGATGATTGGAAATTGATGGATTTCAACCAAACAACAGCCATTCTTCGAATTCTTCTGAAAGACGAGAAGGAATGGCGAAAAATCCTCGATAATCCCCAAGCAGAGATCCATTCGGTCACGATGTCAGGGAAGATTCGATTGGTTAGAGAAAGACTAGAATGAATCATGCTATAGAATTTTCAGAAGGCTATTGACGGATTTGACTTCAGCGATATTGATGTGCCTAGCCGGTTTGGGTGGGCCATGGCTGGAGGGGGCGATGCACCGAGTGTCCCGGTGTGGGACATGGCGGTCCTCGCAGGTGCGACCCTCGTCATCTCAACAATCGTCATTGTCGTTTGGACTCAAGCAGTGACATACGAACTACGGGATTCGCCACAAGAGGTCCTCTCGATTCACACAGGTCTTTCCGATGCCTCCCTTTCATTGGACGCCGCCTGTTTGGATGACCCTTGTCAATCGCTCTCTGTCTGGATTGTGCCTCACGATGGAACAGAGAGTTGGGATGGAAACCTCGCAGATGCAATGGAGATTAGTTTGTTGGGAACAAATGCGACAGAATCATCCCACACTCTGAATGATCCGCTCTCTTCGGGTGAATATCGCATTGTCTTAGATGGAGAGGGAAATTACACCTTTGAGGTCACCATCAATCGAACATTACCACATGAATATGTGCCGGCAATAATCGGTGCACTGCTCTTAGTTTGGGGTATATGGAGGAAGCAGCAAGAGGAGATGGATTAGTTCCACACCCACTCAAATTCACCTGTACTGCAAATGACTCCATTTGAAGTCAACAGGCCGCCTTTTGAGTCAAGCCCGAATGCTTGATTTTGAATTTCAGAAAGCGACATCCTCATCGATGCGTAAATTGGACTCAAGCTCGCATCGAGATTTGCATTTCCAATGAGTGGGTGGCACTCCAACAATGATGCAACTGATGCATGAATCACAGGTAGCAATTCCTCAGTTGTTTCCTCAATCAATTCATTCCATCCCTGGGACTCCTCAACCTGATCTACAGAATATCGGTTCAATCCAATACCCAACACAATCTTCACATCATCACCTTGAGTTCTACCCTCTACAAGAACACCACACAATTTTCCGATTCGAGTTGAAGTCCTGAGCCAGATATCATTTGGCCATTTGACTCGAAGACCCACCGCCTCCAGTGAAGAAACATGGACCCAAGAGTGACTGGGTAAGCCGTTGTTTAGGAATACAGAAAGTGTGTCCAATATAGCGACAGTAGAAGCCATTTGAAGATACTCTGCACCCCTTTCTATAGATTTATCGGACAACAGCCAACTGCCCATAACTCCATCTGCTGAATTGACCCATCCTCTGCCGGCGTAACCACGGCCAGAAACTTGTTTCTCTGTGCTCACGAACGTCCCTTCAATCGCATTGTTTTGATTTAGGATCTCATCGTTTGTAGATTGACATGAATCTAATCGTGTGATTCCTGCTTGCTCAAATGGTCGCCAACAAGCGACGACGGTCAACCTCTCATCCCCGATTGTGGTCGTGGCGATATTCCTGGTCGCCCAACCGGCTTTACGCCAACTTTGACTCAAATTATCACCAATTTCGTTCGAACTGTGTAGCATGAGCACCAATCCGCCAATATTCAGCATCTCTGGACTCTGGGACAGAATACTCAGCAATTGCTGAGGTTCTCCTTGCCCGATCAGGGCGGCATCCTCCATTGGCCCGAGCCTCTCTTCAGTGTCCGATTCGATGTAGGGCAAATTCCATGCAATCACATCGACACCCTCTGTAGGTGCCCAGTTGCCTATATCTCCGGGCCCACCTTCTCGCACTTCCAAGACCGCTTCATCCAACCCAACCTTTGCTGCATTCCCTTTCGTCGCAGCGATTGCGAGCGGATTCACATCACATGCACTCACCTTCCAACCACGCATACACGCGGCAATTGAAAGAGCACCACTTCCGCACCCGATTTCCAGCATGCGTCGCCCATTACCGGATTCGAGCTCGGCGATGACTCGATCGAGCAACAGTGTATCTTCTCTTGGCGGATACACTGTTGGCGGGATATCCAACTGGATTTCATTCAGGCCGCAGGCCTGCCATTTGGCAATTGATCCCTTCATGCCGATTAATTCAATCTCCCTTTCTATGGACAACTGCGACACACACCCTTGCCTTCAGTCATGCATTCAGGGTGGGTTTGATGAAGATTCTCCAAACCTTTATGTGAAAATTTGTCTACCGAGGATATGGCGGTCCACCCTCCCGGGGGCCGTGGAATGGGCTTCGGCCGTAGGCGTAGCCTATAGCGTAAGACTTTTGAATACCCCGTCGGTCCGCGGAAGGCCCAGAGACAGCCATGGGCCTGTAGCTTAGCCAGGTAGAGCGTCCGGCTTTTAACCGGATGGCCAAGGGTTCGAATCCCTTCAGGCCCGCTCTATCATGGCTACTGCGGGCTTGCTGGTCAGTTGAAGGGTGAGTCCGGGGGGGTCGATTTTGGTAGTCAAGAGTTCAACGAAGAAGCGTCTGGTAGAGTTGGGTGTTCCCGAGGAACACGCACACAAACTCGCAGACGATGCGAATATGGATGCAATCAAGCAAATGAGCGTTGACCAAGTCGCGAAGAAGATTGGAATTGAAACCGACAGCCCAGAACTTGAGAAGATCATGGGCATCATCCGTGAACAAGGTACTCGCAAGCGCACTCGTTCTCGTCGCATTACAATTTCACAAAAGGCACTGGACGACGACGACATCCCCGAGGGGAGTGCCCGGTTCAACGTACTCAATCACCACTTGGTCCCTCATCACGAACTGCTACCATCTGAGGATGAGGCCGAAGCACTCTCACCTTGGAATCTTGAAGTCCCAGATATTGCAGGAGAGGGGACACGTCTGGCGAAGGAACTTCTGCCGAAGATTCTCATCACAGACCCTGCTGTTCAAGTTCTCAAGGAAATCGCTGAGACTGCGGATGACGAATTGCCCGCCGGTTGGCTCACCAACCGCGTCGTCCGGGTGCAAAGGTACAGTCGATCATCTGGTACAACGGTCGCTTACAGGCTGATTGTGGAGGAAAACTGAGGAGGAGATATCATGAAGGAGATTATTGAGAGTTACTTTCGCGAGCGAAGTCTGGTGAACCATCAACTGGCTTCATACAATGATTGCATCCCATCTGCCGATTCCCAGAATAGTCGGTTTGAACGAATTGTTCGCAACATTCGAATCGGAACCGATGAACCCATTGAAGATGAGGATGGAGGCATCATCAAGCTCGACGTATTGGATCACGAAATCCAAGTTCGAATGAAGAACATGACATTGGGTGCACCCACCATCCGCGAAGCCAACGGTGCCGAGCACCCCTCGCTCCCTGTGGAATGCCGTCTCCGCAAGTTGACGTATATGTCGCCTGTATACCTAGATTTCACGATTCACCGGGATGACCTCCCTCAACCAATCGTCGAAGACAAGGTCCAAATCGGCAGCGTCCCGATTATGATTCGAAGCCGACGCTGTAATCTGAATCCTGCTCACATCGACCCGAACCGAAACCTGTCTCCTGAACAGAGTGAAGAAGACAAAGAACACTATCAAACTCTTCTCCAGGGCAAGGGCGAAGACCCCTATGACCCGGGTGGTTATTTCATTATCAACGGAACTGAGCGTGTCCTCATTTCTATGGAAGATTTGGCTCCGAATCGAGTGACTGTAGAGATGAACAAGCGCTATGCTCGCAAGACTGAGGTTGCTAAGATCTTCTCACAGAAGGATGGTGTCAGAAAGCCATTGACAGTGGAGAAGCGAAAAGATGGCATGCTGATGGTGAAGATTAGCAGTGCTGGTACGACTGCAATCCCAGTCGTTCTGCTCATGCGTGCACTGGGCATTGACAACGATCAGGAGATTTTCCAAGCAATCGCCGGTCCAACTGAAACGTTCAAGTTCATTGTCGCAAACCTCAACGAAGTCAAGGACAACGAAGAATACAATGTTGAAAATCAAGAAGAAGCCATGCAGTGGCTTGAGAAGAAATTCGCCGCTGGTCAGCAGAAGGAATACCGTGAACAGCGAATTCAAAATCTGCTCGACAAGGAACTTCTCCCTCACCTTGGAAACGCTGAAGACAATCGAAAGAAGAAGGCCATCTTCCTGGGTCGAATCGTTCGCCAAGTTCTTGAGATGGCCATCGAGAACAAGGAACCCAATGACAAGGACCACTACGCCAACAAGCGTGTCCGCCTTGCAGGTGACCTGATTGAAGACTTGTTCCGTGTCTCTCTGCAGCAACTTGCTCGTGACCTCAAGTATCAACTTGAGCGCCATCACAATCGAAAGCGAGACCTGAAGATCACCTCGTGTCTACGTCCCGATGTATTGACTTCAAAGGTCATGCATGCCCTTGCAACAGGCAACTGGGTCGGTGGGCGAAGCGGTGTCAGTCAGTTGCTTGACAGAACCACTTTCCTAGCCGCTCTTTCCCACATGCGCCGTGTCACCAGTCCATTGGTGCGCAGCCAACCTCACTTCGAGGCTCGTGATCTGCACCCAACCCAATGGGGTCGTCTCTGTCCCAATGAAACTCCCGAGGGTCAGAACTGTGGATTGGTGAAGAATGCCGCCCAGATTATTGACGGCTCCGAGGCTGTGGATGAGGAAGAGGTCAAACTGCTTCTAGAAGAAGCCGATGTTGACCCGAATCCAGTCGGATGGGCCGAAGGTGCTCGTGTTCACGTGAACGGAGATATCTTTGGGTTGCACATGAACCCTCACAAACTCGTTGAGCACTTCAAACGTCGACGCC
>JAKUOE010000149.1 GCA_022449845.1 Candidatus Thalassarchaeum sp. | reverse complement strand
AAAATCCGATGAAGAAGGCGATGAGGACGCCGGTTTTCAACCCCCCTGGATCGGCTCTAAACTCCGCCCAACAACCGTAGTGTCGAGCAACGAACTTGTGTGCGAGTTCGTGAATGATGAATGCTGGACCAAATGCAATTGTCGCCAGTATGAACATGAATGGAATAGAAATCGCTAGGGAGGGGCCTCCACCGAGCATTCCACCAATAATCCCACCATGGAACATGAAAGAGAGGCCCAGTGAAAAGGCTGCAAGCGAGATTGTAAGATCCTTGATTTCAGTTTTTGAGAAATGCCAGAATGAGCCGGTGTGCAGTGTAGGTGCTGGACTGAAGGCCTGTGTGAAGCCCCGACTGAATGGGCTGAATTGAACCTGCACAACCCGCGGGCCCGCGTGTGCACGCCAATTTCCATAATCTCTGGCTCTAGAATGGGAGATGGGGCGCACCGATCGTGAGAATGGGTCATCCTCGACCAAGTCGGTGCGGCGTTTGCGCGCATCGTCCATGGGGACCGCCCCTTCGACCGAATGCTACACTTTGAGGGTTCGTGGATGGGGATGATTCATGCGTAGGGTCTGTTCGTGACGTTTTGATGTCACTGCCTCGCCGGGCCATGAGCGATATGGGTCTCGCCATCTGTTGCTTGATGTGTGATGCTCCTGATGATGCGGGTTCAGCTCGCTGTAAGGCCTGTATCTCGAGACATGGGAAGGTTCGTGAGCGATTGGCCAAGGGCGATGATGGTGTGTCCCGATGGGGGCGAGAATTGTTGGCGATGATGTCGAATCCACAACAGTATGACTTTGATGATGTACATGGCGAAGTCTTGCAAGGATATGTCGGACTTCTAGCCGAACATGAAGGGCCCCGTGCACCCCCGACACAGGAAGAAATCGATGCGCTCTTTGCAGCCGCGAGAGCACGCCCGAAGGGTTCGCTCATCCGTGATATGGCGAATCGGAACCCCTGGAAAGATGCGCCGCCCAGCGCTGAATCTGCTCGTGGAATGGCGGGTGGTATCGACGAAGTCGCTGATGCTCATGCAGGTCAGAGAACGGTCCCGAGTCGGGAAATTGAGAAGGTTGATCGGTCAGAACGATCGGGGGAGGATACGTCGCTGACCGATCGTGTCACGGCGAATGCGGCAGTGCAGGATGAGCCCGAAGAATTACAGGATATTCTGGCCGACGTTCATGTCGCCAAACGCAAGGCTGAGAGAGACAAGCTCAGTGATGCGATGGAAGGTCTCGATGACCTTCTCGATGATTGAGTCAATCATTCCATGTGCTGACTGGCGCTGGAAATCATCAATGGTAGGCCCACAAATAGTGCGCAGATCCCATTGCATCCGATGCCGCCCCAATCAATCGATGTTTCACCAAGAACGCTTGCGAGGATGCTGAGGGCGATACCCGCTCCAATCAGACCCCATGCGACATGGACACCGAGTTTCTTGCGCTGAGCAATCATAACACCCGCCCATACTCCTACGCCTGAAAGAATCAGAATCAAGACGCCGATGCCAGCGACTACACCAGCAGCGGCAGCGGCCTCTTCTCCACCAATGCCTCCAATCAAAGCACCACCCATGACCATTGCAAGGCCGCCCAATATCCCCAATCCTTGGGCGAGACAGAACATGACACCTACCACAATGGGTAGTGAACTCTTGCTTTCCATCATCATTACTTGCGGGTTTGCGAATCCTTCGGCCATCTGGCCTGCTTCTGGTTGCATAATCTCTGCTGATTAAAATTCGCCTATAATCTAGAGGATGATTAGAGAATCATAGGTTCTCTTTAGCGAATTTGACGGCGTTGTGGAAAATGGTCATGCCCTCCCCTTCGACATGCTCTGGCATTTCTCGTGTCCAGGTTGCACCCAACCATGTACTGTGATTGGCTTCAGGGTGTGGCATCAATCCGAAAACACGACCTGTTGGATCGCATACACCCGCAATGTTGCGCATGCTCGCGTTGGGACATATTGGGAACGGAAGGAGTTCATCGCCTGCACTTGGGTATGCATCATTCGGATCGACGTATCGTACCACCAGTTGTCCGTTTTCTGCCCACTGGTCGAGATTTGCATCGATTGTTGTGACGAATTTGCCTTCTCCGTGTCGCACGGGCACCCGTATGCGCTCAAGTCCCTTGGTCCAAACACAGGGGCTGTCCGGATCAAACTCAAGATGGACCCAGCGGTCCTCATAATGTCCAGTGTTGTTGAGTGTTAAACTCGCTGTCTGTGTAAGACTGACGTCCTCATCACCGGGCAACAAACCCATCTTCACGAGAACTTGGAATCCATTGCAAATCCCAATGACGAGTTTGCCTGATTTCACAAACTCCTGAACCATGTCGCGAATGCCAAAGCGAAGGCGGTTGCCGAGCAGTCGTCCACTGCCGAGGTGGTCACCAAATGAGAATCCGCCAGGTACAGCCATGATATGGTAATCAGCCAGATTCTTGTCACCATTCACAAGTTCGTTCACATGAATGCGTTCAGCTTCTGCCCCCGCCATCTCAAAGACCGCTTTTGTCTCATGGTCGCAATTGATGCCGAAGCCGTAGAGTACAGCGACTCGGATGGTGTCTGCCATTATGCTCCACCTCCCATGTACAGTGTACCCTTCCATGATTCGAGAAGAGAGGATAGTTTCGCCTTGAGAATGGTTTCTCCACCCATCGTGAATTGAAGTGTCTTCTTGTCATCGACCGTGCCGATTTGGGTGATCGTATGCCCGGTCATCGCTGTTTCAAAGGCGGCGGAATTCTCAGGTCTGACCGATACGAGAATGCGTCCAAGGGATTCTCCAAACAAGATCCCCCATTGATCCAGTTCCCCTCCAGCCAATCCATCGAGGTTGATGGTGGTCGCCCCATCGCAACCGAAACAACACTCTGCAACGGCAACTGCGAGTCCGCCATCACTACAATCGTGAGCGCTGCGAACAAGGCCTTGGTCCATCGCTCCAGTCAACGCTCGGTACATCCCAAGATTGCGAGTGGTGTCGATCTGTGGGACGGTGTTACCAATCCCTCCGTTTGTCTCATCTCTAAGCATGAAACTGAGCTCGCTGGCCCCCAATTCTTGGTGTGTTTCACCAAGCAGGTAGATGACATCGCCTTTGTCTTTGAAATCGCTTGAGACTGCCTTGCGAACATCGTCGTGGTTGCCCAAAACAGTGTAGAGAAGTGTGGGGGGGATGCTGATTTTCTGGCCATCGAGTTTGGCGTCGTTCTTCATCGAATCCTTGCCTGAGATACAAGGGAGATTGTAGGCTCTACAAACGTCATCCAAGGCACGGTTACTGCGAACCAGTTGAGCCAACTTGAATCGCCCATCGGGTGTCTTCTCACTCTCAATCGGATCCGGCCAACAGAAATTGTCCAAACCCGCAATCTTGTCGAGGTCAACACCCACACACACCGCATTTCGAACCGCTTCATCGATGCTCGCTGCAGTCATCGCATATGCATCGATGTCAGAGTATCG
>JAKUOE010000148.1 GCA_022449845.1 Candidatus Thalassarchaeum sp. | reverse complement strand
ATCCGACTCACTGAGTTTTCGATTGCGAAATATGACGAGGTTCGCAACATCTACACAACGGAAATTTTCTCTAGTGGACGCAGCGTTCATGTCGGTCTCGACATCGGTGGTCCGGTGGGTACGCCCATCATGTCGGTCGCCGATGGGAGGGTGGCATTCTCTGGCTACAATGCTGCAGATGGAGACTATGGCCACCCCGTCATTGTTCACCACTCGATTCAAGGCCATGATTTGTGGATTCTCTATGGTCATCTATCTGCGGATTCTACAGCCAATTGTCCCGCGGGTCGCTCCATTTCCAAAGCCGAGGTCATCGCATGGATTGGAGCAGAGGATGAGAATGGTGGCTGGCCCCCGCATCTCCATTTCCAACTCTCATTACTCCGACCTCACACGCATGATTTGCCTGGTGTGGTTCATCCCGATGATCGAGAACGTGCGTTGAAGGATTTCCCTGACCCTCTAAAGGTCCTGGGTCCACTCTATTGAGACAAGTGTTCCTTGAGACCCACAATCGGTCCGATTGCCGTGGGGTCCTTTCCTCTGAGAAGTGCGACTGCGCAGGACAACCAATCCATGAGGATGACAGCGTACAGCAACGCTTCTAGATGCGAATCACCCTCACACAGTAGGCCCCATGTTGGCTCAACAGTGATGTTGTCGAGGAACCAGTCGAGGCGTAGATCGTTCCGTTCGTGAATGCCATCCCAAGAGAAGATGAGCAAACTCTGGTTGTCCGCTGCTTTGTCTTCACCCCACGCCACAATCTCGTTGTGGTTCATCTCTGGAATGACGTGAGGACGTGCAAAGACACCTCCATTCTCATTCAATTGGCATGCCGCTCGATATGCTGCAGGCGCTAGAGATTGTGTGGCCAACACACTGACTTGGCGATTGAGAATAGATTGAGCCATTTCCACCACCACATCATCCTCGTCATCGTGGATGAAGTCGCAGGCATCAACCGCCTCTGCAAGACGTTTGATCATCTCAGCCTGATTCTCGGGTGGACTCATGATTCCCAATCGCCATGCGAGCGCAATCTGGGTGCCGAAAATGTGGCCGAAGGCCGAGCGTGGTGGTTGTCCTCCCGGCAACTCGATCCACAACTGATTCGAGTCCTCAAGCATGGGCTGCAGATGCCCCCCTGATGACAGCCCGACAACAGTGCAACCCAGTTCAATCGCGGCTTCAACAGAATCGAGAGTCTCTTCGGTATTTCCCGAATATGAAGTAGCCAGTACCAACCACTTCTCAGACATCCATGTGGGCAAGCCATAGCCCCGGTGCGTCACGAATGGTAGGCATCCATCGGCATCTGAGAGACATGATAGAAAATCACCGCCTGAGGCCGAACCTCCCATTCCTAGACAGAGTACGCCATTGTAGGTCTGTGATTCGATAGATTTGAGATTCCAAGTTTCCGCTTGATTCCATGCTGTAGAAAGGTCCGATGGGAAGTTGCGGAGATGCCCCAGCATCCCGCTGGCGTCGAGTTTTCCGGCGCTTTCACTCAGTGACACCATCATCCCTCCTACCGGCGTCTCCTTCATCGCGATTTCGGACTCTCGGCACCGCCACCCACTCATCTGTAATCCATCCGAGTCGCAATCGCTGCTGTTGACCATCATCATCGTAAGGCAGTCGAACCGTCTGCATTTTGAAATCCCGCGGATCCATGAATTCTGCAGCTGAAGTATCTCGATTCAACACATCAACCTCAATCTGTTCGTTATAGCGTGACATGACGACAGCTTTCTCCAAATCTCTCCATGAAGCACCAGTTTTCTCTTGGCGGTCATGGGCCAAGAGAATCGGGCCATCTTTCTGCCAAGCGCCGACCATCCAAAGCCGGTTTCGCCAACGTAGAACATCGCCCAAATCATATCCTGGTCGACGATACACGACAGTGATTCGAGTCACATCCATTCCATCTTTCTGACCCACGACGGTATGGGTCTCTTTGGATTGACCACCCCAGCGCTGAATCATGTGTCTAGCCCAACTTCTTGTGAGGGATTTGCTTCCCATCGTGACATCCCAACCACCGACAACTGGCCCCTCCTTGGTGATGAAGAACATCGGATCTGGTTCCATTGTGGCGAGCAGTGTATCCAATGACCCTCTGAGCTCGTTGAGTTCGTCCTCATTCAACTTTCGACCCGTACTTCGAATTTGCATCGTCGCCTCGTAGTAGTTCCCATCTTTCCGAGTACATGTGGTGCAGATCATGTTTGATGTTCGGACAATGAGTTCGTGTTCCTCATCAAAATCGAACGCGTCGATTTGCCCGTCGACTTGTATGCGGATTCGTACATTGCGTTCATCGATTTCTTCTGGATGGGTTGCAATTCCCACGGCCTGCGCCCTCTCATGTATTCGCAGTGAATCATCGAGTCTCCGTTGTAGTAAATCATCGGATTCAAGGCGTGCCCAACGTCCTCCCTCGAAATTCATTTCACACTTCGGGCAACGGTACGCTTGACTCGTCTCTTCACATTCCGAGATAGTGTTTCTTTCGCGAAAACAGGTCTCACAAAGACGATCGCTGGAGTGCGGTGGTCCAGCCCCGCAGGCGACGCAAAACGCTTCACCACGAGACATCCATATCACACACCATGTCTATGCTTCAGCCGCTTCACGCTGCTTTCGAGCCCAGATGAATGATTGAACACAGAAGTAGGTGTACAGGCCACCCAATATCAGGAGAATGGCATGTGAACCAATGAGGAGATTGGAACTGTCATCGGCCATGAGAATCATTGGCAATCGCAATCCGCCAAGCGCACAGAGGAGGCCAAACATTGCGGAGATGTGCATGAACGTTTTTCGCTTGTCCGGCCTGGCTTTCGAAAGAAGTCCCATGGTGAAGATTGGGCCGCCAACAAACATTGGAATCATCGCTGTGATACTAGCCATATCGCTGATGATATAGGCTCCAATTCCCCAAATTGTGAAAATCAAACCAACGGCGATTGAAATATCAGGCATATTTCTTCCAGCAACGGTATACGCGTCTTCAGACATGAATCGCGGGCGGAGCCGTTTGGATTTGAAGCCGCCGGCTCTAATCTTCCGAATCCTTTGGATTCGAAATCGACTCTTCAACAGCCTCGATTCTAGATTGTACATCCTTCAATCGGTCGAGCAGTTGCCATGTAAACCACCCAATAAGGCCGATCATTGCTGCATACGCAGCAGCTAGATACCCGACATCATTCATCTCAATCCATCCTTTGCTGTAGTTCCGCGAGATGTTTCTCGCATTTCTGCACTTCCCAACTCACCATCGCTTGTCCAATCATTAGGATGACCATGCCGAGGAACGCGAGAAGCCAGATCTGTAGAATGACTGAATCCACTCCACTCTCTTCCCCTCCGCCGATGACTGGACCCGGGTGTCGTTCTTGCCACCATCGTGTCGCCATGTAAGTGATTGGAACGAGGAGAAAACCGAACAGTCCAATCCCCGCGAAAACATCTCTAAATTCCGGTGTATCCGGTTGACTGCGGCGAG
>JAKUOE010000147.1 GCA_022449845.1 Candidatus Thalassarchaeum sp. | reverse complement strand
TCCTCGCACCAAAGCGCGCACCCGTCGCTCAACCGGTGACGACACCTGTCCAGGTCACTCCACAGGCAGTTCCTCAGCCAATTTCCCAAGCACCCGCCTCACCACCGACCTCGGGCGGCCGACAGCGAAGCGGAGTGCCTGGTATCCATCATGTCCTACAGACTGGCATCTTCTGTGGTGGCTGCAACATCGGTGTTGAGCACCATTGGCGTATCTGTCCGGTCTGCGGCTCCAGTCTTTGATTAGATTCGGATATCGCCATCATCCAACAGATCGACATCCCCAACCTTGACCGTGGGCTGTTTGAGAACGCCGGTAACATGGATTCCACAAGAGGCGCTTCCCCCTAGGCTGGTGTTGTCTCCAAACGCAAAATAGCAGGTTCCCTGCACCTTCTCATCTTCGAGTACATTCCCCACCAATCGTGCTCGTGGGTTCATCCCGAATCCGAATTCCGCCACGGTCCAGACATTGGATTGTTGCTGTGGTTTGAGTTTACGACTGGCTTCAACGAACATCGCTTTGACATCATCACTACCTTCACCGGTCACTTTCGTCACCATCCCCGCTTCGACCTTGATTTTTAGTGGTTCAGAGACCACGGCGGCATCCCATGTTCCATCGATGACGATTGTCCCCTCCATGGTCCCTTCTTTGGGCATGGCGAGAATCTTGCCAGCAGGCAGGTTGGTCACCTGTCCGGGGCGATTGCAGATGCCATTGTCTCCGAGTTCCCATCGACCGGCGATTTCGAAAGTGACATCGGTCCCAGATTCAGTTTGAACTTCGACCTTGCGCTGGCGTTTGAGTGATTTACCGAGTTGGGCGATTGCTGATTGCATGGTGTTGAAATCCGTGGTCATCCCACCTTCGATGAACATCTGCATGGTGATACCAGGCATGGTTGCGATTCTTGTTCCTTCACGGCAGGCCTGCATGCGCGCCCGCGTGTGCGTGATGGAATATCGTGTGGGCGCGAGCACAACATCCTGCTTTCGCATGAGATCGGCGACAGGTGCTGGCGGCTCGTCGCCATGACGGTGGGAGGTGGGCATCATCACCAGCAGGACTCGATCTGAAATTCTGGCCGCAGCTTCGTAAAGTGCCTGCCCAATCGTCGAAGTGTGCGGGTCGGTGAGAATCAGCACGTTTTCCTTCCGAAGTATTTGCATACATTCCTTGCAAACGGTATCGGCGGCTTTCGCCAAAGCCTCCTCGGATTTGGCATCGACCTCATCATCGATCCCTTCGATGAAGACATCGTCATCATCGTCTTTCTTCTTCCGTGCCATCTGGTTGTCCCCGTCCGCGCTGAAGCGCGGACTACGGCCATCTCCCATGAATCCTGTGCCGAGCCCCTCACTTACACCAGCAACCGAGTCCACTAAGAGGGACAAAGTGCTGGAGGGGATATGAAAACCGACGCACGAGTGCCAATATTGCTTGTTGCATTGCTTTTGCTGCCGGGCTGCTTGAGCGGAATTGCAGATGAAATCGATGACCTCGTCATCTGGGAAATGTCACCCGATGGTGAATGGCCACAGTTGAGCCTAGGCGAACGTACTCGAACCACTCCAACACTCGAGACCTACGATGACTGCACAGTCCTTCTCGAGGATCTTAAGGATGCATTATGGGAACAGACATTGGTCGAAATCGACCAGAATGCCTACTGGAACTGGGCGAACCCTTGGATGTTCGGCGGCGGCATGTGGATTGAAGATGATATGGTGATGGATGGCGCTGTCCCTGAAGCGTCCATGGATGCCGACGGCGGTTCAAACTCTGGAGGCACCGCTCCATCCAGCACAGGTTCCGAGGACCGCTCAGGCACCTTTTCGGAAACCAACAACCAGGAATCCGGTGTCGATGAAGCAGACTTCCTCAAGTTCGACGGTCATCATTTCTACATGATTAACAACAATCACCTGGTCATCATCGGTGTACCTGAGCATGGCAATGTCACGCTCGTCTCAGACACGGAATTGGAAGGTCAACCCTTGCAGATGATGAAGGAGGGCGACAGCCTTGTCATCATCTCAGCTATCAACAGTTGGAACATCCCTTCGAATGACCCACTGCGCTCCATAATGCAAACTTCCGATGGTAGTTGGCGCTCCACAAATCTGGTCAAGTACACTGTGATTGACATCACCAATCGAAGCGACCCAAACGTCGGTCGTGAGATTTTCATCGAGGGCAGCCATGAGACCGCACGAATGGTCAATGGGACCGTTCGCAGCGTGTCGCACATGTGGTCATACATTCCAGGAATCCAGACCTACCCTTCTCTACCCGATGATTACTGGAACACTGAAGATTGGGAGGAACGAATGGGCATCTGGAATGGATCTGTCGAGGATCTCATCGATGCGAATCGCGATGCCATCAATTCACTGACGCTGGCCGACTTTGCACCGCAGATGCACCAGCGCAATTCCGACGGAACCATCTCCTCGTATTCATCCGGTAGCGGTGACTGCAGTGAATTCAGTGGCTCTGCCGATGGCGTGGGTCGGGGATTCACCTCAATCATGACTGTGGACCTGCTCAGTGCCGAATTCAGTAGTGAGGGTGACCACATCGCTTCTTCATGGGTTGAAGTCTACGCCAGTGGCGACATGATGGTGCTCGCAGAGCCCGCCAACGACTGGTGGTGGTTCTGGCGCAACAACGACTACGAGGATGCGACCAACATCCACGCCTTCGACATCAGTGTTGAGGGCGAGACATCCTACATCGGCAGCGGCCGAGTCACAGGCACGGTTCAGGATCAGTTCTCAATGTCCGAATACAATGGCGATATCCGCGTGGCCAGCACGACCGATTCATGGGGTCGCTGGTGGCTGACTGAGGATGGAGAGTGGGAGGTCGTTGAACCAAAGAACCACATCACAGTTCTCCGCAGTGACGACGCTGGTTCGTTAGACGAACTCAGCCATCTTGGAGGCATCGCTGAAGGGGAACGCATCTGGAGCGCCCGTTTTGTTGGTGACATGGCCTATCTGGTTACATTCCGAAATGTCGATCCATTGTGGACCATTGACCTCTCTGACCCCGAGAATCCAACCATTTTGGGCGAACTCGAAGTTCCCGGTGTCTCCACATACATCCACCCACTCTCAAACGGAGACCTGTTGACCATTGGTATGCCCGGTGGAGAGAATGGATTGGGGCTGGATTGGAGTATGACTCAACTCAGTTTGTTCAACCTGAGCGATCTGACCAATCCAACACTTGCAGATACCCAGTTATTGACACCTGGATACACGGATGATGATTGCTCAAGCATCTGGAGTTGTGGCTGGTCTTGGTCCTCTTCAGAGGCAACCTATGAACACAAGGCATTCACCTATTGGGAAGCCGCTGGATTGCTCGCAGTCCCTCTTTCCACACACCGTTGGGTGTATGATACGATTGAAATTGACGGACGCCTGTACTCCTATTCTGGATACGAATATGTTAGCAAACTCATGCTGATTGATGTCGACATGGAGAACCGCACACTATCCCTACATGGTGAGATTGACCATTCCTCATTTTAC
>JAKUOE010000146.1 GCA_022449845.1 Candidatus Thalassarchaeum sp. | reverse complement strand
TGATTCTGGTTACGTGGGATTCAACCGGCGGTGAGAATCCTCCGAACAACTGTAAGATTTCAGGCGATGAAGGTCGCTGTGTACCCTACTTCAAATCGGTCGACACCAGTCAGTTCGAGAGTCTTCCACCCGGAATCCCATTCATGATGGTCAGCAACGAAGTCGGCGAACAGATCCGCGATGAAGTCGTCAATGGAGACGGACGAATCCAGATGTATGTGCAGGTCGACAATCAAGGTGAGCGGGATGTCAAAGCTCCTTGTGGAATCCTGCCTGGGAAAACGGATGAGTTGATTATTTTCGGCGGACATCATGATACGGTCTACAACGGCCCTGGTGCTGTCGATGATACTTCAGGTACTGCAACCGTCCTAGAGTTGGCGCGTCAGTTTGCCAACATGGCGGAGACCCGTGGAGAGCCCTATTACACGATGAAATTCTGCACTTGGGGTGGTGAAGAAGAAGGATTGCACGGCTCCAAGGCTTTCGTCGCCGCATACCTAGGTCAACTTCAGGAAAACCTGCGGTTGTACATCAACCTCGACATGAATCACGTGGACATCGATTACGAGACGCGAGGCAACGGCCTGTGGCTGTTCGGCAATGATGCCCGAGATACGAAATACATCGGACAAATCGTCGACCAGTTCGAAAAAGAGAATCCGTATGGATTGGCATCCAGATACGAAATCAACGTCAACACACTCGATGGAGAGAAGGGATCGTCCAATGGAATGCCCTACAATTCTGACCACGGGCCGTTCGTCTATGACATCCAGCAAGAGCCTGGAGACGAACCAGGAAGGGCCATCGTCTGCTATGGGTCTGGTTCTTGGGAGTACCACACCTTCCATGACGACATGGATCGCTTCAATGAGGAATCATTGGCTGTGAGTGGAATCATCTACGGTTCATATGCCGCATGGCTGGCTTGGGGATGATTCAATGGCCATGCGAAGAGCCCATGCTAGTCACATCCTATTGCGCCAGAAATCCGATGCAGTTCGACTGCTGGCGGAGATTCAAGAGGCGCGCAAACCGAGAAAGGTGTTTGAGAAGGCCGCCAAGAAACACAGCAAATGTCCCAGTGGACAGCGCGGCGGTGACCTCGGATGGTTTCACGAACGGCAGATGGTGCGAGAATTCAGTGCAGCGTGTTTTGAACAGCCCTTGAATGAAGTTGATCGATTCGTCAAAACAGAATTCGGCTATCATCTCATCTGGGTCCATGAAAGAGAGGAATAGGTGATTCGATGAGTACGATTATCGCTGTCGAGAATTACAAACTCAAGGGAAAGCACGGCGTCTTCGATTACGAACGAGAGAAAGACCAGAATTTTGTGGTCAGCATCTGGGTTGTCCTCAAAGAACCGGCGAGTGGGGATGACCTCACGACCAGTGTCGACTATGCCTTCCTGCAGCGAACCGTCCACGATATCGTCGCGCGCGGAGAGTCGGTGTACATGATGGAAACACTCTGTGACCAAATTATCGAGGTGGTTTCCGGTCACCTCAACGTTGCCGGTGTCAAACTCAGAATCGAGAAGCCGCAGGCACCGATGCCTCACGATGGTGGGCTGGCGGTCGTCGAGCGAACGTGGCCAGAAGGGTTGACGTTCTAAGCGCCAGCAGCTGCGACAACCGCATCGTAATCGGGTTGTACACCGGGATTCTCACCGACCCACTTCCACATCACATCGCCATCACCATCGACGATGAATACGGCGCGCTCGCTGGCTGTGTATCCAGGCATACCAGCGAAATCGTTGAGTGCGATTCCGTACGCCTCAACAGTTGAGCGGGTGTAATCCGAAAGAATTGGGAAGGAGAGATTGTTCTTCTCTGCGAAGGCCGCATTGGAAAATCGGGCATCCACACAGATGCCGAGGACGACCACACCGGCGTCATTCAACTTGGACAAATTTTCCTCAAAGGTACACATCTCAGTGGTGCAGACGCCAGTGAACGCTGCGGGGAAGAAGGCGAGAATGACTTTTTGGCCCTTGAATTGGGAACCACTGACCCTGTTGTTGTTCTGATCGAGTAGACTGAAGTCCGGTGCATCATCTCCGACGTTGACCATGTGACTCGCGTACAGCGACCACGCTAAGAACATGCGCACGATGGCCGATGACATGGGATGGCCAGAGGTGGTCGACGCTGAGGTCGGTGTCGTCATCATCACGGCGACTGATTGCCTACACTGCATCGAACTACAGGCAGCACTCACCGAGCAACCGCTGAACGTCCCAAGCCACTGGATTGACAAGGACGAGGGTGGCGAACTATTCCACCGATTTCCAATATTCGCAGCCGCAATCGATGTATTGCCCTGCGTTGGAATCTTCGCCGGAGGCGAAGCCAAGACTGTGGTGCGTGCGGCGACACCCGAACGCATCGCAGAAGCCCTCGACAGGGTCTGAGACATCGATGACTTCTTCCGTCCTCATAGAGGACGGGTCGCTATGGAGGAGCCGCTGAAGCAGGTTTTCGTCCCGGCTGTGGCCACGCCGGGTGGAGAGAAGACACAGTTGGGCGTCTTCTCCACCGAACAGGATGCATGGGATGTCATGCGAGCATTTCTCAGTCGAGCGGGTGCGACAGATGTAGTCAGTGGTTGCATCATGGCTTGGGAGATTGACTATGTGGGGGAAGAAGGTTCGTTCGAACTGGCCGCCTTCGACCGTACGAACTGCCCGGTGTGTGATGAACTCACATTCTGGGTCGAAGGGGATGAAGAGAAGGCCAGATGCTATTTTCCTCGCTGCGGGGCCTGGATTGAGCAGAATGCCTACGATCCAAGCCGTTGGGATTGTGGTTGGCCAGCAGCCAACTGGAACAAGCGTGCTGAAGATTACCAGCAGGCGTTCAAGGGACTGGTCGCAATGAGGGCGCAATCGACCTCTGCGGGGATGACGAGTCGAATGTCATCTCGTGAATCTTGGCTGGATGAGAAGGACCGCGAGAGGCGTACCATCCAGCAGAAAAAGTTCGACGCGATGTCTGATGAAATGACAGAGTGATGACATGGTCGATTGGATTTCAGCCATCATTGCCTCAATATTTGGAGCCGGTGAAACCGTCGAAGAAATTCTTGAAGAAGAATAATTCAAAAGACGATTGAACCCACTAGGTCAAAGAGTGATTCCGGATCAAGAATCAACCAAAGGAAAAGAAAACCCAAGAACAGTTTGTGGACAAACCGTCTGGCTTCTTCCTCCTCTACCTCTTCCTCATCGATGATGTCTGCGAATTCAGTCTGTTCAGAATTTGAAGGGTCGTGATCTTCGGATTTCAGTGCCGCAAGTGTTTCCGCAAACTCAGATGCATGTTCATCTGGCATACTTACTCCTCTTCACATTTCTTCGATGGGGATGATTCCGACCGCCTCACATCCACGCCGTAGATGGTCACGTGCCAATTCACTGATGATGAGGTTCTGAGTATTGACACCATCATCATCGATGACGTAATTGTCTCGATAGAAGCGATTGTAATCGACGGCCAGGGCACTCAGCCATGCACAGAAATTGTGAGGTGCTGCCGAATTGATGGC
>JAKUOE010000145.1 GCA_022449845.1 Candidatus Thalassarchaeum sp. | reverse complement strand
CACTCCATGGCATCGAATCCACCCGAGTGGACAGGTAGGCGAAGTCCCCGAGGCCCAAGGCACCGTCATCGAACTGCAGTCTCTGGATGGTTCCACTGAACCAGCCGGAATCACCCTAGAAGCCGCCACAGAGGCTGACATCGAGCGGCTCTGCATCAATGGAAATGAGGATGTCAGTACCCAATTCATCCGAGCCCTGTCCGACGGGCAAGTCGTTGTCCTCCGGGTAGCTCGTAAAGCGAGACCCAGTCAGCCTGTCCTCTTGGACATCGAATGTGAAGGTGACATCGCCGCACTTCACATCCTGCTGGACATTGGAGAATTGGCCGAACTTGAACTGATTACTCGAATCTCTGGAGATGCAAACTGGGCTGGAATCCTTCGACAGGGCATCTTTGGCGACGGGTGCAACGTCAATGACATCGTCATCAATCACCTCGGAGAGGGGCGAATGCTGAGAACGGACGGGATTCATCTGGGTCGTGACGCTCAGGTTCGGTGCGGTGCGGTCGGCTCAGGTGCAACTCGATGCAAGGCCGATTTGCGTTACACAATGGATCAAGTCGGCGCCTCACTGAAAGTCAACGGCAGTATTCTGTCATTGGATGGGATGCACAACGACCACCATGTCGAGATTCTACATCTTGCCCCACAGACGTACAGTCGGTTGGATTGGCACAGTGCATGCGCTGGAAAATCACGTACCATCGGAACTGGGATGCTTCGAATCGAAGCAGGAGCCAAGGGGGCTGATGCGGGTCAACTGTTCCACAATCTGTTGCTGAGCAAACATGCCGAAGCAGATAGCATTCCTGAACTTGAGGTCAGCGAGAACGATGTGGTCGGATGTGGACACGGTACAGCCAATGGTCCAGTTGATGATGACCAGATGTTCTACCTCAAGACCCGTGGATTCAGTGAAGGGGAAGCCCGAGATATGCTGGTGGCTGCTTTCCTCAATGCGACCTTGACGGATATGGGCAGTGACGCGGTTCACGAACATCTCCTGAATATTCTGACACGAGATTTGGCCGCAGATTTGTAGGCTGAAAACAAACGTGCCTTCATATCGGACAGGCCGGTCCGTAGGACCGGAGGAGTCGTATGACACTGGACATTGAAGCGATTCGAGCGGATTTCCCAATCCTGTCTCGAACCGTCGCTGAAGGGAAGGATCTCGTCTACCTGGACAATGCCGCGACCACGCAGAAACCGCAGTCTGTCATCGATGCGATGACCCACTATTACGAGCAATCCAATGCCAATGTTCACCGCGCAGTGCACACTTTGGCTGCAGAAGCGACCGAGCAATACGAAGCGTCTCGTGACACACTGGCCGCATGGTTCGGCACAACCCGAGACAATCTCATCTTCACCAGTGGCACCACCGAGGCCATCAATCTGGTCGCCTGGGGCTGGGCTCGATCAAACCTCAACGCTGGAGATGCCATCCTCATCACAGAGATGGAGCATCACGCAGACATCGTTCCCTGGCAACTTCTAGCTGAAGAGAAAGGGATTGAGATTCGCGTCGTCCCCATCGATACCGAGAGCGATACGCTCGACATGGAGATTTTCTCGGCCTCTTTGCCGGGAGCGCGGTTGGTCTGTGTGGTTCACACCTCAAACGTGCTTGGAGTCGCCAATCCAGTGGATGAAATCATTGCCCAATCACACGACGCAGGGGCCAAGGTGCTGATTGATGCAGCTCAAGCCGCCCCTCACCATCGGCTCGACTTCACCGCAATGGGTGCAGATTTCGTCGCCATTAGTGGGCACAAGATGTGCGGCCCCACAGGAATTGGGTGCCTGCTTGCCACCTCCGAGAGCATCGAGGAAATGGAGCCATTCATGTCAGGAGGAGATATGATTGAGACGGTGACCATGGAAAAATCCACCTTCGCACAAGGCCCCCAGAAGTTTGAGGCCGGCACTCCCAAAATCGCCGAGGCCATTGGATTTGCAGCCGCAGCCGAATATCTCTCGAATTTCGATATGGATGCAGTACACAGCCACATCAGGGGATTGGCGATGTATGTGGCTTCAGAATTAAAATCAGTCCCTGGTATTACGGTCTATGGAGACCACTCCGTTGCTGAAGGCAGTGGTGTAGTCTCTTTCCTACACGATTCAGTCCACGCTGAGGACCTGGCTCGATTCATGGATGCGGGCGGATTTGCGATGCGGACAGGGCACCACTGTGCACAGCCTCTGCTGGACGCTTATGGGGTGACCAGTACCAATCGTGTCTCATTCTACCTCTACAACACGAATGCGGAAGCCAAGGCTTTCATCGAACATTTGCGATATATCGTTGAGAGATTCGGATAGGTGAGGAGATGACGTGGCCACAAGCCCTGCAAGAGGCAATAGATCAGTTCGCTGATGTCTTCGACCCCATGGAGCGTTACGAGATGTTGTTTGAATGGTCCAGTGATGTGAATGAACTCCCTGTCGACGAGTGGAACGACGCCAACATGATTCACGGCTGTCAGTCCCAAGCTCATGTCATGTGTCATCTCGAAGAAGGGATGTTCTACATGCGAGGTGGAGCCGATGCGCAGATTGTTCAGGGATTGATGGCCATCACTTGTCTGGCTGTCAACGGCCGACCACCTGAAGAGGTCGTCGAGATTGAACCGACCTTCGTTGATGAGATGGGACTCAAGGCCTCTCTACCACCGAGTACATCAAATGGTTACCTCAATATGTTCAAACGGGTCCAAGACGAGGCCCGATTGCTAATGGGGGACGCATGATGACAGATGAGCAGGCGGTTTTGGATGCGCTACAGATTGTAGATGACCCGGAGTTGGAGATTAGTATCGTTGAATTGGGCTTGGTCTATGAGGTTCGATTCGAAGGTACACATGTGGAGGTCGACATGACCTTGACAAGTCCCGGTTGCCCGGTTGCCCCCGAGATTATGGCTGCAGCACATCGCGCCGCTCTGACGGCAGAAGGTGTGGAGAGTGTCCACATCAATCTGGTTTGGTCACCGCGATGGGATCCTCGGAAACATGCCAGCGAAGATGCGCTCATGGATATGGGACTCTTCTAGGGAGCGGAGTTCTTCTGAGCCATGTATATCGCGATGTGAAGGGCCGTGCAAAGGCCAACACCGGCAAGCCAGACTGGCCAATATTGAGGCCACATCGCCAATACAAGTAACAACAGAATGACGAAAGCCACATCGATCAAGAACAGCGAGAGCGTTCTCATACTGAAGATGGTCTCCATCGATGGGATCTTTAGAGGTAGCATGGAATCACCGCTGCATCTCCGTCGCCCGCACTGTGTTGGCCATCAGCATGGCGATGGTCATTGGACCCACACCACCAGGTACAGGTGACAATGCACCCGCGACATCGCCGACATCTGGATGGACATCTCCGGTCAGATGGTACCCCCTCTCAGAGTCATCATCGACTCGATTCACACCGACATCGATGACGGTGGCGCCCGGCTTAACCCAATCCGCAGTGCCCATTTCAGAACGGCCAACCGCAGCGACCATCACATCGGCTTCTCGACAAAGAGAGGCCATGTCTTGGGTGCGAGAATG
>JAKUOE010000144.1 GCA_022449845.1 Candidatus Thalassarchaeum sp. | reverse complement strand
GAGGAAGATGTTGAGGAACAGAATTGTACCACTGATGATGTCGATGTAGTAAACTTCGACGTCTCCACTTCCATAGGAGCGAGAGATTCGTTCACCGTCTGCATTCTCTTCATACATCACCGTACGACCGAGGTCTTCCAACCAGTCTGCGGCATCTGCAGTCGAAGAAGTGGGGAGCAGTGACCGATCTAGTGTTAAGCCGAAATAGATGTGATCACTGTCGATGAGGGCGATGCGCTGAGTTTCATTCAGTACGGCCCATGTGGTGTAAATTGGATTGGCGGCGAGTGTGGGGTTGCTCTGAGGCCACGGTTCGTAAATGCCGAGGATTGTGACGTTTTCAATGACGATTGTGTGCTGGCAATGCATGAAGCCAGTCTCTGCAATAATCAGAATCTCTCCATCACAATCATCCTCGTCCATTTCACCGGGATAAGCTGTTTCAGAAGTGTAAGCAAAAATCAATCTCGACAGATTGTCCCCGACTTCTGCATTCGCAAGGCTAGCGATATCTGAAGGAATGTACACACCGCGTTCTGCCTCGACATCTGCAGCAGGTTTCCATTCACCCCTCTCGTAGATGATGTTCTCAGAAATCCGATCTGCAATCACACCATCAAAGGCCCCAGGTCCGAGTAAAGCAATGGCGCGTGTATCGGCCACTGGGGGACCGGTTGTGTATTCATAATTCCAAATTCCATCCGTATCCCAAGTTCGTTCAGAATCTGAAGAATTGATTTCCTGCATCATTAACGGAACCGCATTGTAAACATTCTCATTGCCCCAATCAAACCCGCTATGCAGGCCCTTCTTGCCAAAGACGACGGTGCAATCTGAGAATTCATCCATCTCAGTGAATTCGTCACAGACTTCCAACAAATGTGATGTGTTGTTGCTCCAACCATCGAGGTCATTGTAAGAGGGTTCATCGTTGAATTCGACCTTGGCATCAAAGACGTTGATTTCGAGGAAGCCTTCGAAGAATGCCTGCGACAAACCGACACCGTAGGCCAATACTGTGGTAATCACCAAACTGGAGAGGAAGACGCCCGCAAAGACGGCCATTCCGCGCTCACGGCCTCGCCATGCACCCAGAGCAGCGAGACGCAGATTGTCGGGCAAGTCGCGCATTTTCCTTGGGAAATCACGAATACTATCAGCGATTGAAGAACTCAAACTCATTCTTCTTCACCTCCTTCTTCATCAAGGCCCCAAGCGGAACGAATGTCGCTGGCAGCGACTGTACCATCACGGAGTAGGAGCATCCGGTCGGCTTGACTGGCCAAATCTGGATCGTGAGTCACCATTAGAATCGAAATTGGATTCTCTTCATCGTGACACAGGGATTTGAACAAACGCAGGACATCGGCACCGGATGCAATGTCGAGGTTGCCGGTCGGTTCGTCTGCAAGTAGCAAGGGACGGTTCCCAGCGATGGCGCGAGCAATGGCGACGCGCTGTTGCTGACCCCCTGAAAGTTGGTCCGGAATGTGGTCCATCCGGTCACTGAGATTGACACGAGCCAGAGCGTTGCGTGCACGCTCTTCGGCCTCTTTGGAAGGGGTTCCAGAGATCTCGAGGGCCATGGCGACATTGTCCAGCGCCGAGAGGTGGTCCAGAAGATGGAAATCTTGGAAAATCCAGCCGACAAGGTTGCGCCGAACATCGACAACAGAGGCGGGTCCCTTCAGGCCATAGGTGCGGGATTTGAGTGTGATTTCACCACTCTCTGCAGGCAACAATCCGCCAATGATGTTCAACAGGGTAGATTTTCCACATCCCGAAGGACCCATCAGGGCGACGAGCTCGCCGGGTTCAATCTCAAGATCGATGCCCTTCAGAACCTCAAGGCGGTTGGAGCCTGAGCCGAAGCCCTTGGTGAGGTCATCGACTCTGAGCACGACCCAACCGCCCATAGGGCGGTTAAAGCAGTTATCCCACGGCTGCTCAAGTGTCCTAGAGATTTGACCAAGCGGCAGAAAGCGCTGCCGACCAGTGTTCAATGCTGAACATCTCTGCGCGTTTCAGGGCGATTTTGTTGGGTTGTCGGCGACCGTCAGTGGAAGGGATGTTTACGATAGCATCAACCCACTCATCGACACTGTCGTGTGGCAGCAACCATTCCTCAGGAGCCACCTCATTGTGAGCGGGCATATCTGCCACTCGAACTGGACATCCAGAAGCCATAGCCTCCAGCGGAGGCAAGCCGAACCCTTCGGCAACGCTGGGGAAGAGAAGCGCGTCACTGTGCTGGTAATATGCACACAAATCTAGATCCGCCAGTCGCCCGACCCAGTGAAGATTGACGCCCAATTCTTTGGCTCGCTTCGAAAGTTTGGATTTGGATTTTTGACTCGATTCAGCACCAACTTTGTGGAGAATGACAGTATCCTTCAGATGAGAGGGAAGCGAGCCCAGAACTTCGACGAGAAAATCGATGCGTTTTCGGGGCTCTGCACTGCCGACACACAGAAGATTGACATTCCCATAATCGAGACCATCGGGCTTGGGCAATGGATAGGAAAACGGGTCATATCCACCAATATCAATGCCGTGAGGAACTACGGCGATGGCCTTGTCCGGCCACAGTTCACGAGCCTCGGTTGCGGTGGCTTCTGAGATGCAAATGAGCAGGTCGGCTCGAGCCAAACCCTTGCGGATGTGTGACAAATCTTGGCGACGGAGAAATCCAGGTGAACGATTGCCGATGTTCACTTTGCCATGGGATGTTTGGATTCTCCGAGGTTCAAGATGGAACAGGTCGTGAATGGTCACACTCACAGGAATCTTGCAATCTTCTGGAACGAGATGTGCCTGTTCCTGATCCGAAATATGTAGGATTTCGCTCTCTTTCGATGTTGCTGAGTTCGCCACATGCTGAGGGTGTGTGGTCCGCCGACGGCGCCACCGAGAGAAGGCTCCGCCGCCCACAGGGTGTTCGATGACATCGCCAAGGCTGAATCCAGCCACATGACCCTCCTGCAACCGTTCGACAAGGTCATGATGCGCTCGCCCAAGCCCACTTGACCGGGGCAGCGCCCCGCCACGAACCACCAAAACTCGACGCGACATCAGCCCGCCCAGCCCATGCTGATATTAAACGGACAAGCGAGGGCGTGTGCGTGGACGACGATTCCGACTCGAAGCCGCGGCTGCTGGTCGTGAAGGGAACCTTTGAGCAATTTGGCGGCGCAGAGCGTGATTTGCTGAACAATCTCCAGGCCTGGCAGGAACACTTCGAGATCACCTGTGCATCGCTGCATCTACCAGACGAGGCACGCGAGAGAATGGAAGCCTTGGACATCCTCTATCTCACGCCTGCAATGCCTTGGCGAAAACCCGTTGGACGCTGGGCTGAATTCCGTGCATTGGCCTCCCGGCAGGCTGCAAATCGATGGTGGAACATGTTAGAACTCACTGAACAGGGTCTGAGGCTGCAAGATGTATTGGCCACCAGTGATGCTGTCCATCTCACCAGTGGTGTCGGCAGTCTAGAGTTCAGCCAATTGGTCCCGAAGGATTTGCCGATTCACTATCACTGTCTGGAACCGCATCGAGGGTTGCATGAAGATGTGCTCCACAGAAATCTCGATGGGGCACCCAAGCAAAATCTCGGATTA
>JAKUOE010000143.1 GCA_022449845.1 Candidatus Thalassarchaeum sp. | reverse complement strand
TTCGACTATGTGATCTTGCAAGACCAAAGTCAAGTTCCGTCTTTCCCAACCACCGAATCGATGTGGCAGAATTCCAAGAACGGTGCAATCCGGTTGGACTCAATGATTGAAAACGCTGGAGCTGAAACCATTTTCTTCATTCTCTTACCTCCGTTATTGTTTGAAGGCGCCTCTGCGATGCACATACAGAAATTGAAACAGAATTGGCGCCCCATCACGCTATTGGCAATTCCTGGTGTTTTGCTCAACACCACAATCATCGGTATCATCTGCTGGAAATTGGTTTGGCCGGATACAGAAGATGGATTGTTGTATGGGTTACTGTTGGGTTCCATTTTAGCAGCAACAGACCCCGTCAGCGTACTTGCGTTGGTCAAGACATTGGGTGCCCCGAAACGATGGTCAGTATTGATTCAGGGTGAATCACTCTTCAATGATGGAACTGCCGTGGTTCTGTTCAACATCCATCTCGCGACAACCTTGGCAGTCCTGTCCGGTGTTGATGTCTCCTTGATGTCCATCTTCACCGCGGGCCTGAGTGAGTTCCTTGTGGTCGTCTTCGTCGGTGCGATTGCAGGGTTATTGTGTGGCTTGTTGGCCAATTGGCTCTTGCTTCAATCTGAGGATCATTTGGTCGAGATTGCAATTACATTGGCGCTGGCTTTCGGGGCTTTCCTGTTGGCAGAGATGCTCCATGGAAGTGGTGTCATCAGCGTCGTTGTTGCTGGATTATTGGTCGGCAATCATGGAGTCAAAGAAGGCATGACTCCGACGGCTAGAATTGGTATGCATCATTTCTGGGAAGTCCTATCCTTCCTCGTGAACAGCGTCCTCTTCCTCTTGATCGGATATGAGTTGCAAGCCGTCTTTGCCTGGGATGCACATGTCTTCCACCTGGCTGCAGTAGGCATAGGTGCAGCATTGGTCGCACGGTTGGTGGTTTTCCCACTCACTGCTTTGGCCAATATTCAGAACCCCAATCCGGTCTCAAATCGATGGCAGGTTGCAATGTGGTGGGGGGGTCTTCGAGGCAGTATCCCCATCGCCCTGCTACTCCTCATCTCACACGTTGTCAGCCATCCGCCTGAGTTTGAATTCATGGGCGAAATGGGCGCCGGTGGACAGATCACCGTCTATGATGACATGCTAATCATCGCCTTCAGTGTAGTGTTGTTTTCTCTTGTCGTACAAGGGTTGACCATGAAACCGATGTTAAATCGTCTCGGGATTAGTGGCGCACCTGCAGAGGCTGAGATTCGCTATGAGGTGGCGCTCGCGGAGGTCATTGGAAGCCGTGCCGCCCTCCGCCGTCTTAGTGCTCTCAATACGCAAGGTCTCATCAGCGATGAGGATCAATCCACACTCGCCGAACCGTATCGCAGGCGTGTGAAAGACAGTGAGGCTCGAATCGTCGAATTGTCTGAGGCGAACGTGGTCCATTCATCGCGCGTCGAGCGTGCCCGTCGCGACCTCCTCTCAGCTCAGATTGAAGCACTTCTGGATGCGGAACGCAAAGGGACCATTTCTTCCGTTGTCGCCACTGAGGTCCTAGATCGATTGGACAAAGCATTGGGTGAAAGCGAATTCATTCATGAGGAGATTCAAGAAGCCTCTCGAACAGAAGATCAAATTGACACCATTGTCGAAGGTGAAGTATCCGAAGTCTTGATTCCAGAATCGACCGAATCGATTGTGGGTCAATCCCATGAAAATCCCGAAGAGGAATGATAATTCCCGACCCTCTAGAGAAGGCATATTCAAGAGCCAATTTCATCTCGGCGTGACATGGAGCCTCGAGTTTGGGTTTTGATTGTATTCGTAGCCGCGTTCGCGCTGATTCTTTCTGAGAAGGTGCATCGAACAATCGCCGCTTGGTTTGGCTGTGTTTGTATGCTGTTTTTGGGCATAGCCATGAGTGTATTCCACAAGTGCGAAACCGTTGCAAGCGAGGCGGGAGGCCACGGTATTTTTGCTAAGTTCGGAGGCGGCGGCACCGTCGAAATCTGTCACAGTACACTTGAGGGGATGATGTTACATTGGATTCATTTCGATGTCATTGGGCTATTGCTAGGGATGATGATTTTTGCAGCCCTGCTTGAAGTCTCAGGATTCTTTGAGTATGTATCAATCAAAGCCGCTAAACTATCGGGTGGAGATCCGTGGAAATTGGTCGTCTATCTAGGTACATTCACCACTCTCCTTTCCCTGGTCATCGACAATGTCACAGCGATTATTATCATCGCCCCGGTGACACTCAGAATTTGTCAGAAATTGGAAATTAATCCGATACCTCCACTCCTTGCAGAAGCCATTCTCTCGGATACAGGTGGTGTGGCATCTATGGTGGGTGACCCCCCCAATGTCATGATTGCAAGTCAGGCCAGCGGCATGGATGAACTGGCCGATTTGTTTGGATTCAATGGCTTCTTACTCCGCTTGGGAATTCTGACATTCATCGCTTGGATTGCCACATTGGGTTACCTTCGCTACTATTACAGTGAATGGCGCGAATCGAAGCCAGCCCACGTTGAAGCGATTTTGGAAGAAGATGAGTGGGATTGTATCGAGCATCCAATGCTGATGAAGACCACACTTTGGATTCTTGGTGCCACAGTTGTCATGTTCTCCGCAACTGAATTTTTGCACCTCCATATTGAGATTCACGCGTTGGCGCTCGGTGGTGCAGGTATCGCGTTAGTCGCAGCGTATCCTGAGCACGAAGATTTGCCAAGACACGGGCTGATGCATGCGGTGAGTGAGAAGGTTGAGTGGCACGCCCTCCTCTTCTTCGCTGGACTGTTTATTTTGGTCGGTGCGATGGGCAACGTTGGATATCTCAACGAACTCGCCAATTGGATCTTCGACAATTTCGGTTCCGATCAAGTGATGCTTGCAGTCGCCATCATTTGGGTCTCAGCCATCGCCAGCGCAATCATTGACAATATCCCCTTCACCGCTGCGATGATTCCAGTGATTGTGGCCATCGGTGAAGCGGACCCTTCCATTGACATGGCGCCACTATTCTGGGCACTTGCCATGGGTGCAGGGTTCGGTGGAAATGCAACACCAATCGGCTCCAGTGCCAACGTCATGACTGTCTCAATTAGTGAGCGCGGCCCGAATCCAATCACGACCAAGGAATGGATGAGAGTGGGTTTCCCAGTGATGATTATCACTTGTGTCGTCGCCACGATTTTCATGATTCTATTCCACGGAACACTCTACAGTTCCTGAGGTTCGCAGGCTGCACTACGTGGCGGCAGCATCAAAACGGTCCACTTCCCCAAGGGGATTATGCAGGAGTGCGATGCTTGTGGCCTGCTCTTTGGAGGAGCAGATGAATGCCCTTCTTGCGGCAGCCGAATCTCTCACATTGCCCCAGAAGATTTCGATGAAATGGGCAAAGGTCGAACCCCGGGTCCTCTTCCTGGAGAATCTGCTCTAGATGAAGCGATTGCAGGGGTTGAAGGTCTAGATATCAGCATCACACAGACACCCCTTTCAGACCCCTCGTCTTCACTTCCATTTCAGATTGGAGGCAAAGGACAAGTCACCTCAACTCTTCCCTTCCGTGTCGGTTCACCGGCGGGTATCATCACCGAGAGTGAGGTCCCTATTCCCCCTTACTCAC
>JAKUOE010000142.1 GCA_022449845.1 Candidatus Thalassarchaeum sp. | reverse complement strand
GCCTAGTTCAACTCCATCGATTCTGATATTCAGCCAGGTCGTTGAACGATTGGTCGAAAATGTCCATGATTGACTGGTATTTTCGTCCGACAACCCCTGGTCGATTGGATTATGTCCAACTTCATCGTTTGAAGTGTGATACAGGTAGTATGACGAATCGATGGTTGCACCATACACTGCATAGGACAGAATCAAAATCAATGTCAATCCCAGACCGATCATGGTTCGCATCATGTTCGGATTCTGAGCGAGGGCCTTCTTCATCGGCGCGCCCACCAGAATTCGACGCTTGAACCTTGGTGAACGTATCTGAGGAAGCCCCCACCGTAGGTGGGGCGGTCAGCGTTAAATATGGGGTGTCGGTCGCCGAAGTGCTCAGGTGGCTCTCATGACCACGTTTTACGATGTTCCCGCGGACATACTCATCCCTGTCCTTGCCGATCGTCTGGAGGCTGACTCCAAGATATTCAGGCCAGATTGGGCCGCTTTCGTCAAGACAGGAGCCCACAAGGAACGCCCCCCAGTCCAATCGAACTGGTGGTTCCTTCGAAGTGCCGCCATTCTTCGCAAGGTTGCCCGCATGGGTCCCGTCGGCGTCAATCACCTCTCTCAGGAATTCGGTGGACCCAAAAATCGCGGCTCTGCACCCAACCGTGCGACCGCTGGTAGCCGCCACGTCATCCGTACATCACTCCAGCAACTGGAAGATGCGGGTTTTGTCACCGAGCGTAAGAATGCTGCCGGTACTGTTACTCTCGGTCGTGTATTGACACCATCAGGTCAGAAGCTTCTGAATCAGGTTGCCCACGACGTTCGTAAAGAGGCAGAGGCTGCTTATCCAGGTCTAGACAAGTATTGATGGAGAGGAGATTGTGGGTGAGGTTATGACCGGTACAGATGACGAATTGACCCAAATTCGCGCTGCACGCCGCGCTGAAATTCAGCAGCAGTTGGAGACTCAGGCGGAGCAGCAAATGCAGGCCGAGGCCCAAGAGGTCGCTGCTGAGCAAGAGGCCACTCTGATTGCCGCCGCCATGCGCACGATTCTGACGCCCGAAGCACGAGATCGATTGGCTCGCGTCGAGTTGGGTCATCCCGAACTTGCAACCACAGTCAAGCAACACCTGTACACACTTCACCAGGCCAACCAAATCAACATCCCAGTGGATGATGAGATGCTCAAGCGCATCCTGAAAGGCCTTTCAGAAGGCAACCGTCGGGAGACGACCATTCGTCGAATTTGAGGGATAGCGATGTCACGAAACAAACCATATGCAAAGAAGAAGCGTTTGAACAAGGTGACCAAGCAGAATCGCCGTGTCCCAGTCTGGGTCATGATGCGAACAAACCGCAAGGTGACTACACACCCAAAGCGACACCACTGGCGTCGCAGTAAACTACAACGCTGAACGGAGGAATCAGAATGGCAGAAACGAAGGAAATGGTCGTTCCCCTAAGAGCGGCCTGGGCCGTCCCTCGAACGCAGCGTGCCGCTCGTGCAATGAAGGAGATTCGCAAGCATGTGAATCGACACATGAAGGTCACTGAGGATGAAGAAGTCTGGATTGACGAGGCCGTCAACCATGCAATTTGGGCCCGGGGCATTCAGAAGCCTCCACGAAAGATCCGTCTTGTGGTGACTCGCGAAGAAGGGTTCCCAATCGAAGTCAAATTGGTTGAGGAGTGAGAAATATGGGTAACATTCGACCGTCATTCATCAAGATTCGCGCCATTCGCCTTTGCGAAGAGTATCCAGACCAGTTCAACGATGATTTCCAGCACAACAAGGCGCTGGTCGCTGAATACACTGATGTCGAGAACAAGCGTATGCGCAACTGGATTGCTGGATACGTCACTCGATACATGCAGCGCAGAGAGGACTGAGGTGACGACATGTCGGCCCTAGAGGTCGATCAATCTGGAGAGATTGGCCACGTCCACCATGCACAGCGCCAGACTCTCCTAGAATTCATGAAACATCTGAAGTCAAACGGATTCCTACGCTTTTCCTACCCGATGCCGGATCAAGAGCGTGGAGAAGGTTGGATGATGTTCCTTTACGCGCCCCTGTCGGATGACATCATCAATTCATTTGAGGCGTGAGAATGGGGAACAATTCCGACATCCCCCATCCACAATGGAATTGCGAACTCGTCATCGTCCTTGGCGAGCCTCAAATTGAGGGGAATATCGGTGCTGTCGCCCGTTGTCTGCGAAATTTCGGCCTTCATGAGTTACGCATACTCCGACACGATGGAAATTTCTCAGATGAAACGAGAAACCGGGCCAAACACGCACAAAGTGTACTCGACGATTGCACCATCCACCAAGATTGGGATTCTTGTTTTGACGACATCAGCCTCGTCATTGGTACCAGTGGAAAGCGTGAACTGGGTGACAAGGTCTTGTTCCGCCATTTCCTATTGCCTGCTGAGTTGGGTGAACGCCTTTCAGATGCCGAAGGCAAGGTTGCCGTTGTCTTTGGTCCAGAAGGGATGGGTTTGACACAAGATGAGTTGCGGGCGTGTGATTTGATGCTCACCATTCCAACCTGGGAAGGATACCCGATTCTGAACCTCAGTCACACCGTGGCCATCGTCTGCTACGAGTGGTTCCAGACCATTCTACCTCGCGTGGGCAATGATCGAGCTCTTCCCAAGACTGTACACACTGAGAGACTTCTCGATCCTGAACTGAAGCGAGAGATTCGGCGCCGCGCAGAGGAAATTGCTCAGGCTTCAGGGAAACGCGATGACCAAATCCAGTCAACTGCGGACACCCTGAGCCGTGTCATTCTTCGGGGTATGCCGACCGATGATGAGGCGCATCGACTGCTCGGGATTCTGGATGCAGCCTCCAAATCGATGCAAGACAGTGAGTGAAGGCGCAGAGAATTCCTATTTGATTATATGATGTCTATTGGCTTCATTATTCGATAGTCATGCAGATGTCCCCATTCGAATTTATCACCGTCTTCGTTTCGTTGATTGTTGGTTTTGCCCTCTCACACATTCTACGTGCAGTGTCTGATTTGTATGAAATCCGTGATCGCGTCAAGACATACTGGCTCAATTCGCTGTGGGTGGTAACGGTCATCATGTGGTCTATTTTCACCTGGTGGGGGCTCTGGATGCTCTCCATTGAGAGAATCGATTGGACCTATGCACAATATTGGTTCCTTGTGATGAACGTATCCTCCATCTATTTCTTCACCACGCTCGTCTTACCGAAAGCGACTGACGAGGGAACGATTGACCTAGAGAATCACTATTTTTCAGTCCACAAGGCCTTCTTCTCGATTGTAGCGTTCTCCCTGTTTAGTTCAGCTGTTGTCAATTATTCACTATTCGGTGAACCCCTGATCGGTCCCATGACAATCATGCCCTCCATTGTAGGATGCGCGGCAATAGGGGGGGTTTTTACCGATTCCAAATCGTATCACAAAGGCATTGGAATCTTCATGTTCATCATGTTCATTGCATTCCAACTCACTGACAACACTGTGATTTCCTACACTGTATGACCTCAACACAAGGGTAGGCTATCGAAGGACGGACTGAAAGCCCTTTGAAATTCAATATCCGTTTCAATGGGTATTCGGATGAACCCTTGTAAATAGCCCGATATCATTGAATAGATTCACATTAACGCCAATTCATGACGCACTGGGAATATGGTTGGTTGACGCTATCT
>JAKUOE010000141.1 GCA_022449845.1 Candidatus Thalassarchaeum sp. | reverse complement strand
CAAATCCGGGGAACGAACTGTTGTAACGATGGGACTTGAACACCGTATTCTGCTGGCTGTTCGCATTCTGCCCCTGAGGGATGGTCTCGCCTTGATTCATCGGCCCATCACCAACGACTGGATTGATGTATTCCCAGACGATTTCACCGTCTAGACTGACTTCGTAAAACGTGCCTTTTTGACCCCATGTCACCAATGTGTTGCCGTTGGCCAACCGCTCAGCGCCCGAGATTGAGGTCCCATACATATCGGTCCCTTGGTCCCATGTCCAATTTGGAGCCACTGGACCCCATGCACTACCTGGTTCGATGAAATATTCTCCATTGACCAAAGGTGGTGAAATGACATCGACGGAAGAATAGCCCACACTGCGCCCATTCCCGTTGTTGAAGAGAGACAAGTCCCCTGCGCCAGGGCGGCCTTCCTGAATCCACTGAATATCGTGCTGGCCAAACAACTGCTGGTCTTCTGGACCCCCGGCACGATATGCTTCGGGGTTGCCCCAGCGATACAGAATGTCTCCGCCTTTACCCGAGTTCCCACCGGTGTGTCCAGCAGCTTCCTCTGTGGTTGTGCTGTGGTCGATGATGTAAATCTCGTTCGTGTTCTTGCAAGAAAGGGCAATCTGGTCCAGAATTGGATTGTAGTCAATTCCATTGCAATGCATCCAGTCACTCTTGTACTTGTTCGGACCCGCGGCATCGGCGAAATTGACGTCCAGTAGTTCTGGATGGTCCGCGACCACGCCGTAGTTGTCCTTGGTGGAATCGAAGTCCTGAATGAGGTGGTCCCACATATGCCACTTCCAAACAATGTTGGCCTCATTGGTTCCCACAGGTTGAACCTCAACGATGTGGTCTGGCCACAACTGGTTCTGGCTCATCTTATCGGGGTCACGTCCGGCCTGTTCAGCCTCCTCAGTGGTCTTCTTTTCCCATGCAATCATCAGGAAATTGCCATTGGGCAAGGGTTCGATATCGTGGTGACTTCGTCGAGAATCACCCACATAGTACCACTCCCATTCCATTTGCCCATCCCACGAAATGCGCTCAATTTTACCAGCGATGCCACCGCCGCTGAAGGCGCCGCCACCGTCGGTTCCAATGTTGGCCGTTCGAAGCAGATCGCCATCGTCAAGCATGTAGGCAGAAAGTCCGGGGCGCAGGCTGCTGGAGGATGTCCAAGAGTGAATCATACGTCCATGGGTATCAATCAGATATGTGCTTGCAGATGACATTGGAGCAAAGAGCGTGTAATCCTCATCGGCACGATCGTCACAATAGATGAGGCCGACCGTCCAAGTGTCATTTCGGTTGGCATTGCAGATGGGCTCAACAATCTCAGTGGACTCATCAGCCACAGCCATGGGTGGAATGATACACAGAAGAGAGGTCAACATCAGCAACGAAAGTGTCACTGAAACCAATGGACGGCCCATGTTTAGACGGAAACGGTCGGCTTTTTGAATCAATCTTCATAGAAGATTGGTGTTTCATCAAGGTGGAAAAAGAGATTTACGACCCACCAAGAGATCATGTCGAAGGACTCGCAGAGGTTGGCTTGACCGGTTGCATTGTCGGTCTCCATCCATTCAACCATCGTCTCTAATGTGTCACACGGAGCATGGTAGCAATCGTATCCGCCAGTGATGGCCCCAAAGTCCATTGAGACAGTTCCCAATTGATCGGCGAAGCGTTCGTAGTCGCTTCTTCCTCGCTGAGATTCGTGCACTGAGATGGTGTTCGGATGTGTGTGGTCGTGGTCCTGCATCGCAGCGTATCCCTCTGAGAAGTAGAGGTCTCGACCGTTTCGCATGGTTTCAGCGATGTCGTTGTTGTTTGAGCCGAGCCATTCGGTGAGATGAATCATGGGCCATTGTTCGCCCAACTGATCGTCTGTATCTGGAATGATGTCGATGACCAGCGTGTAATCTCCAGGGAAATTGACGCCTGCACTGTCAACATTGAGGTAATTCGTAATCAGTACACCACTCGGGATATTCGCAATCCAACTATCGACGCCATTGTACCCATTCTCTTCGTTCGACCAGAAGCAAACCACGAGGGTTCGCCGGTGATCGAACTCGGCCAAACCCTTGGCGGCTTCCAGAATCATTGCGACTCCGGCACCGTTGTCGTGCGCGCCAATGTGTGTACCTCCACCAGGGCCACTACCGATTTCGGCGATGTCCAAATGAGCACCCATGACCAACCACTCGTCGGGGTAGACTGTGCCTTCTTTGTATCCGCAGACATTCACTGCAAAGGGCGATGTAGATGTCTCATAGCGATGGATTTGAGGGTCAAGACCCATCGATGACATCTCATTTCTCAGGAAAAACAGTGCTCGTTCATACGCTGGATCCCTCAACGTGAATGGACCCCAGCGTTCATTGAACCCAGATTGAGAATCGGTGAACATCTCCAGCCACTCATAGATGGAGTGCCCATCGACCAGACCGGTGCTGTGATTCGCACCCTCATCAGGGGAGACGCCCGATTGAGGAGTTCGGAAAACGGGATGCTCGAGATACTCGTAGGCAGATCCATAGGTGGATGAGTTGAACCATTCAGCCCAACTCTCGTTGGTTGCTCGTAGACTCCAACTCTCTTGTCCGACATCGCCAATGAGGAAGTGTGCAGATGGAAGATTGGATGGTGCGAGCATCTGTAGGGATTGACTGCCCTCTGCACTGAACTGTAGAGTTGTCCCATTGGTTACCAGTCCGGTCTGTTCATCGACGATGAAGTAGGGAATGTGGACACTCATCGGTCGTTTGGCGGTGAATTCGACAAATTGGAACTCGGCACCAATCAGTATCTTCGGTTCAATCTGAAGGTCTGACGCGGTCGGCTCAGGTTCAGTCGAATCCATGCAACCTGCGAAGGAAGGGAACATCAACAGGGCGACGAAGAGAGCCATTGACTGTTGTCGCATTGCACTGACCAAAGGGTCACCTATCTTGAATTATGGTGGACGCTGGGGGATTTGAACCCCCGGCCTTCTGGTTGCAAACCAGACGATCTTCCAGCTGATCTAAGCGCCCTTGGGCCACTCGAATCGGCTATGCTTCTTCAGTTCGACGGTGCTTCACCTAACTGAGTGAGCAGTGCCTCAAGGATTCGTAGCAAGCCTCGTAGGGTCACTTCGGAGACACCGACGACCTCACAGACCTCGGATTGGGTTCGAGGGTGGCCACGGTTCTGAGATGCCTTGTACAGCATAACACCTGCAACACCTGCTGGCTTCTTGCCTTGCCATTCCATGGATTCGCCGACGCGGTCCCATAGATAGTTGGCCTCACCCAATACGGGTGCAGGTAGACCAAGGTCGCTGTGGAACTTGTCGAGATATTCACCTGGCTTTGAGACGTGGTGGGTGCCGAGACGACGTGCGACCAAACGAATGGTGCGCTTGAGTTCCTTGAGACCCATCTCACCTGTCATGTCGAAGTTTTCAGCAA
>JAKUOE010000140.1 GCA_022449845.1 Candidatus Thalassarchaeum sp. | reverse complement strand
CCCAGCTGATCCGCCGCAAGAGCGCCCCGTTCAAGGCCGACGCCTTCCGAGACCACTATGACAAGGCTCTGCGGGAGTTGATCCACTAGAAGCGCAATAACCGCAAGACGCCGCGCGCGAAGACCGGCGACCAGTCCGAGGACGTTGTTGGGGTCAATCTTGAACGGAATGACAGCCAAACTGCCGGGACCAGCGGATTCACCGGGCACAACCTCGTCACGACCTAGGCGCTCAGCCTGTTTCTCAAGGGCGATTAGGATGCGGTCGAATCCAAGGCCAAAGCCACAGCAGGGGTCGAGTTCTTCCAAATCAAAGAGTTGCATCAATCGGTAAGATCCACCGCCAAGCACCTGGGCTTCTCCGCCCAGTTCAGCGACCTCAAACTCGAACACCATGCCGGTGTAGTAGTCCAATCCTCGGGCCACTGTGAGGTCGATTGAGGTGTCCGGCATGTCTGGAACCAATCCTGCCAGACAGCACATCATCTCGCCAAGGGAATCCAAACTGTCTGTGGCGACTCCCATGCCTTCCAGCATTGACTTCGCCTCGGGAATGACAGCGGTGCCTCCCGACAAGGAAGCGAAAGCCTCCAGCTTGGCTGCGGCATCTGCACCGACACCCTTGCCAGCCAGACTCGCAAAGTCGCCCTTGTCCAAAATGCGCATGACATCGCGTCGGCTGTCTTCGGGAATGGAAAGTCCAGCCAAGAGATCGTTGAGGATGCCGACATGACCGATTTTCATCGTCCAATCTTCGACACCAGCGGCGCGCATCAGAGAGATGGCGAACGCGACCACTTCGGCCTCAACCAATGGGCCAGAAGCGCCGACAATCTCGCAGCCGTACTGCCAGAATTCGCGGTACCGCGCCGTCTTGAACTCCTCATAGCGGAAGCAGGAGCCGAAGTACGCCAAGCGCATCGGTTTGGGCACTGAGCGCATCTCGTTGGCGACCATTCGCATGACGGGAGCGGTCAATTCCGGGCGTAGCGCGAGCGGGCGTCCACCCTTGTCCTCGAACGCATACAGTTCGTCAACCACGGCATCACCAGACTTGGCTGTGAACAGATCTAGACTCTCAAAAGTGGGTGTCGCCACCCGCAAGAAGCCATGTCTGGCCGCTTGCTCGTCGCACAATTTTTCGAGCGCTACGCGTCGACCCATCTCGTCAGGACCGAAGTCTCGAGTACCGCGCGGACGCTGGAACATGGGCACTATGCGCGCATACACTACTCTTCAATTTGAGGGGTGGCCGTTACTCTTCAGAATCGAGTTCTGGAGGGAATGCAAGCAGGCGAAGGCCAGCGAAATAGGCCAATCCAAACATACAGTTGTTGATGACCCAAGCCAAGTTGGAATCAATGTTCAACTCGTGGACCAGACCATAGATTGTGAACGATGAGATGACGGCGATGATGCTGTACACAACCAACATCCAGAACAGACTTTCCTTGTAGGGAGTGGTCGATTTGAAGGTAAATCGTCTGTGAACATAGTGGGCTTGAACAGTGCCGATTCCGAACGAAACAAACCAAGAGAAGGGCTCAGGGTACTGATTGAGGAAATCGATGCTGCTTTGTTCTGCACCTTTGTTGAGAATCCAATACAGAACGAAGAAGAAGATGGAATTGAAAATCGCCATGAACATGTAGCGAAAGAATTCGCGCGTCATTTTTTGACGCGTGTATTCGATAATCTCGAGACCTTGTCGGGATCTCTTCGCCCGCTTCTTTGGATTTTCAAGCATCAAGTCCACCCAATACCAGGCCAGTCGTCCCCATCGCTGGGAGCATCCCACTTGATTGCGTCGGATTCGGTCTCTCCATGGAGCTGAACAGCGACCGGTGTGGACTCAGGAATGACGTCGTCTGAGATGTCATCCGTGTCCAGGCTGTCGACCAACGCATCGACGTTCTCAACCGATTCGACCACGGTTTGCGACTGTTGTGCGACGCTGCCTTCGAGCACAGCGGTTCCAGTGGTATCCGTCTCACCCAAATTTCCGAACGCGGAGGCAAGGACGGTCTTCTCCACAGGAGGTGGAGCCTGTGCTTTGCGATATGCGATTTCACGAGCCGCCTCGAGTCTTTGTTGCTCACGTATTTTCGCATCTTCTTTGATGAAAGTGTCACGGATATCTCGTTCACGAATTCGACGTTTCATTTCTAAGAGGGACGAAAGGGAAGGGCGGTCCCAACTTTTCCAAAATTTCCAGCAGATTGGAATCATGACAAAGGCGACGAACGCGCAGATTGCAATCCACTCTTTGATGGTCGGCACGACATCACCAATCGTTTCTCATTCTCAAGCGTCACGGTCTGCGTCTTGGCCCGTCCATTTGGCCAATGTTCGCGCGATATGACTGGGAACGTCGCTCGCCGATAGACCGGGACCGAATTCTAGAGCCGCAGAGGCACCTGCGGATCGGAGCAGAGCACAACCGAGCCGAGAGGCGGCCCACGGACTCATTCCTTGTGCGATGAGGCCCGCAATGCAGCCACTGAGCAGGTCACCGGTTCCACCCACCGACATTCGAGCATGGCCACCCGTCGCGAAGCAATGCCGACCGCCAGGCGCCCACAGGGCGTCCTCTGCTCCAGTTCGGACAATGACACACGATTCATCCTCGACCACGCGCTCAATTCCATCGCGTCGGGCTCGAATCTGAAGAATCTCGGCCGGGTCGGATGCACCCAACCAATGGGCCATCTCTTGGTTGTGAGGTGTGACCACACCGACCATTCCATTGGGCCACGCGTGCGCGGGAAGCGCACGGATTGCGTCTGCATCGATAACCAGTGGAATGTTGGCTTCGACGAGTTTTTCGATGAGTTCACAGACGGCGTCGATCGAAGCATCTTCTCGACCCAATCCGGGACCGATCAGAACGGCCTGACAACCACGACCGGTCAGAACACGGTCGAGTATCGGACCCACGGACAATGTGGTGAGATGAGAGGTGTCCGGGATGGATTCGGGAATCAGCGACAAGGGCCATTCTGCACGCTCGACAGCATCTGAGGGAATGGCCAGATGAATGAGGTCGCAACCGCTGCGCTCCGCGGCCAAGCCTGCGAGAATCGGGGCACCGTGATACGGACCTCCACCGACAATGAGCAGTCGACCGCGATCTCCTTTGCGAGCATCAACGCGAATTGGAGGGTGTCTGCGAGCATCTCCCGGGCCACAGTCTTCGACGTGTGCGGGCCAGGGCAGATTGGCTGTATGAATCTCGCCGACATCCGGATGGACCTGTCCATCCGCTTGGCGAAGCGCCCATTTCTCGGCATGATAGGTGACGGTGGCTGTCGCCCGAATTACATCCGGTCCACCAAGGCCAGTGGGCATATCGCAGGCCAATACCGGAGATTCACGGCCACGACTCTCAGACAACCAGTTACGAACACTGGCGACATCTCCACGCAGGTGCGCGCCCGCGCGACCAGGGCCGGCACCGAGCAAACAATCGATGACCAAAGCTGGGTGGCCTGTGCCTACCGTAGACTGGACTTCTGGCCAGATGGACAAGGGAATTCCCGCAGCACTGCAGCGCTCACGGTAACCTTGTGCCGCAGTGCCTCGCTGGATGAGGTGCGTAGCCAACAGGCGGACGTCGACACCATCCTCGGCCAAACCGAGCGCGGCAGCAAAACCATCGCCGCCATTGTTGCCCGGTCCACAAAGAATCCAAACGGGACCTCGACGACGATCGAAGCCCTCCAACATACGAATCGCTTGAGCAGCCAATCCTTGACCAGCCGCCTCCATC